>CAKZMS010000480.1 GCA_937128785.1 uncultured Opitutaceae bacterium
AAGGCCACAACGAACTGTATCGAGGCGCCGAATACGTTATCGACTTTTTGCCAAAAGCAAAAATCGAAGTTGCTGTCGAGGACGCTATAGTTGATCAGGTCATCGAGGCTATCTGTAAAGCGGCGGCAACTGGCAAGATTGGGGATGGCAAGATTGTTGTTGCTCCATTGGAACAAAGTGTCCGCATCCGCACCGGCGAAAATGACGAAGATGCCATTTAGAGAAGGAGGCGTGCCCCTACCCGGCCACCGCAGGGGCGAGGCATGACCACGCCCGCCTCCTGCCTCTGCCTCTCCACCGAAATCACAACCGACGCGATTCCTGACCGAAGATCAAAAACGGAGCCGTTCAATCCGCTCCCGCGGACTGGTCGTTCAGCGACCAATCGTAGGGTTGATACCCAATCGACCAGGCTTCGGCGTGTCGGACCATATCGTCCGCCACGTCCGGCGGGGCGAACGCGGCGAGGTAGCGGATTACCTCAGCATCGTTGCTCCCGAAATCCTCCTCGAACCAATCGAAGATTTTGGAAATCCGGGCCTGTCGATTAACCAAGTCGAACGTGTTTCTGGAGGGGTCGGCCAAAAAACGACGTCCCTCCTCAGTAAACTGTTCATCGAGTTGGGAAGCTTCATAGGCCTCGGATCGCAACAACGGGCAGGAAACTGCGGCACAGACGATGACGAAATGGATCCGGGCGTCTTCGAACTCCGGTCGAATGATGTCGTGCTCGATTTCATTGAGCGTGTATTCCTCCCCACCCACCTCGGCGAACCGGATATCCCACGCCGTGCGTCTGATCAACCAGCCGATGACCATACCTCCCGTAGCGAGCTCATGGATACTATCGATCGGATAGGCATCGGCGACCAACTTGAGCGTGTAGGCGTTATAAGCATTTAACCACAACGCCAGCCGATCGGCATCCGACGGCAGGGCCGTCGGATCCGTGGTCGCCAATTGGGCGAGATATTTATCCAGGCGACGGTCTTCAGCGATGGCAGCGTAATCGACCATGCCTTGGTCGACGTAGTCCTGGAGAACTGCGGACAGTAGCCCGTGATCCGTAGCGGAAGTCGCGAGTGAAGTTGCCGGGATAAGAAGTATACCTATGACAATCATCCATACGGAGGTGTCGGGCATAAAGCCCGACAATCGCTGGAGGATAAATCGACGCATCACAACAAATCAGAGTTCATCGGCCGGTGGATAATTCCGGGCAAGTTTACTGGGGTCGACCCCGGCGAGAAAACGCAGGAGCAACGAGGCATTGTGAATCTGCTGTCGCCACACTCCCCGACGCTGAAACCGCCGCGACGACGTGGTGATGGCCGCGGGTAGCACATCGATCGGGCGCGAACGCCGAGCGCGACGGACCAGATCAACATCCTCAAATAACGGCCACGCCTGAAATCCACCCAACTCGTCGTAAGCCGATCGCGAGACGAGGATGCCTTGATCCCCAAACCGAGTGAAGACCGAGTCGAACCTTGTCCACCATGCGCTGAATCTGAGCAGAAGATTGGGCGGATCGAAACGGACCCGAAACATCGCGAACCGTGCATCCGGTTTCGCCATATAGGTGTTGGCGGCCACAATCGCCGCGGCGTCCAACCGAGTGTCGGCATGGAGAAACAACAGCCAGCGCGCCTCCCCGGCCGCATTCGCCCCCGCCCGCATTTGGGCGCCCCGCGACCGGGGCAGGTCAGCAAGCACTCGGGCTCCCCTCGATGCGGCAATGCTGCGAGTTTCATCGCTGCTACCGCCATCCGCGATCACCACAGATGCCTCGGGCCACCCGGCCCGAAGGGCGTTCAGCGTGGCGGGGAGGTTCCCCGCCTCGTTGAGCGTGGGAATCACAATGGCGAGTTCGGCCAACATCCTAGGGGGAGTCCTCAACCGCCGGTTTTATTTCCAACCACAGATCCCGAAAATCCGTTTCAGCATATCCATCGGTGTTGTCCGTATCGACCATGATAGCCACGGCCGTGATGACAGTCGGTGCCTCACCAAAGAATGCCTCATAGTCGGCCAGCACATCCCGTGACTCGGCCTGCCACGCCCGGGGATCATCGATTGAACCCGCATTTTGCAATACGATGTGAGCCACGCGCTCCGTGTAGGGACTGGGAAAAACGGCCCCCAGCGGTTCCCGGATCGACCATACGTAGTTGATGGCGCGCGTGCGCGTGGGAATCACGGAAGTTTCAAATACAACAAAAACTCGCGCCGCAAAATCGTCTCCCGCCTTGGATCGCTCATCCCTCTCCCCGGTGAGCGGAGAACGCGCCCGCCAAGACCAGGAAAGCTGCAGAGTAGTCGGGGATTCGACCCCAATCTCTCTGACTAGCGCCCGGTTCCCATCATCTGCCCGGCCGGTTACCACCACTCTGCCCGACTCATCGGAAACATCATACTCCGTGGCGGCAATGAGGGGGAATCCCCGGGGATTCCAATTTGCATTAAAAGCTTCGGCGCTCTCGCCGAACAAATCGATCCGTTCGGCCCGTAGGGAAGACGCGATAAACGTCATCAAGCCCCACCCTAGCAAAAAAAAGCCCGCACGGATCATCGTGCGGGCAATCTTGGCATAAAGCCGAAAGAAACAAGCGATCAGACCGAACTCTTCGGCTTGAACGCGGAGCGGACCGAGGCCTTCAGGTAGTCCTTGTTCAGTTTGGCAATGAAGTCGTGGCTGATGGTTTTCGGGCAGGCGGCGGAGCACTCGTATTGATTCGTGCAATTGCCGAAGCCGAGCTCGTCCATCTTGGCGACCATGTTGAGCACACGCTTGTCGCGCTCGGGTTGTCCCTGCGGGAGCAGGGCATATTGCGAAACCTTGGCTCCGACGAACAGCATCGCGGACGCGTTCTTGCAGGCGGCGACACAGGCACCGCAGCCGATGCAGGCGGCAGCATCCATCGCGAGGTCGGCGTCTTCCTTGGGAATGGGAATCGCATTCGCGTCAATGGCAGCACCCGTGCGGATGCTGATGAAGCCACCGGCTTGCTGGATCTCGTCAAAGGCGGCGCGGTCAGTGACCAAGTCACGCTGCACCGGGAAGGGCTTGGCGCGGTAGGGTTCGACCACGACGGTGTCGCCATCCTTGAAACTGCGCACGTAGGTCTGGCACGAAGCGATACCGTGGTGCGGACCGTGGGGCTTGCCGTCGATGACGAGCGAGCACGTGCCGCAAATGCCTTCACGGCAGTCATGCGCAAACGCGATGGGCTCCTCGCCCTTGCGCTCGAGGTCGTCGTTGACGACGTCCAACATCTCGAGGAACGACATGTTGGGGTTCAGGTTCTCGGCTTTGTAATCAACAAACCTGCCCGTGTCCTCAGGCCCAGCCTGACGCCAGACCCGCAGATTAAGGGAGATATTTTGAGTGGAAGAAGTATCAGCAACCATGGTGGTAGAGTTTCGTGGTGGCGGTGATTATTTGTAAGAGCGGGTGCTCATTTTGACCGTGTCGTAGTTCAGGTCTTCGGTGAGTCGGTTCGGCACATTGCCTTCGCCTTGGTATTCCCAAGCGGCGACGTGGGCGAAGTTCTCGTCATCACGGAGACATTCGCCGTCGGCGTGTTGGTATTCCTCGCGGAAGTGACCGCCGCAGCTCTCCTCACGGGTGAGGGCGTCACGGCACATCAGTTCGCCGAGTTCGAGGAAGTCGGCCAGGCGACCGGCCTTTTCGAGGGCCTGATTGAGATGCGTATCGGAGCCAGGCACGTTGACGTTGGCCCAGAATTCCTCGCGCAACGCGGGGATGAGTTTGAGCGCTTCTTCGAGGCCTTCCTTGGTGCGAGCCATGCCACAGTGATCCCACATGATCTTGCCGAGACGTTTGTGGAAGTGAGCGACGGTTTCCTTGCCCTTGGTGTTGAGGAGACGCTGGGTAATGTCCTGCACCGCGGCGGCAGCCTGCTTGAAGGCCGGGTCGTCGGTGGAAGGGGTCGAACCTGGCTTCTGCGTGGCGAGATAGTTGCCAACCGTGTAGGGCGCGACGAAATAGCCATCGGCGAGTCCCTGCATGAGGGCGGAGGCGCCGAGGCGATTGGCGCCGTGGTCGGAGAAGTTGGCTTCGCCGAGCACGAACAAGCCGGGGATGTTGGACATCAGGTTGTAGTCCACCCAGAGACCACCCATGGTGTAGTGGACTGCGGGGAAGATCCGCATCGGCGTTTCGTAGGCCGACTCATCGGTGATCTCCTTGTAGATATCGAACAGGTTACCGTAACGGGCACGCACCGTATCGGCCCCGAGGCGATTGATCGCATCGCTGAAGTCGAGGTAGACGCCGAGTTTGGTCGGGCCCACCCCACGGCCTTCGTCGCACATGCGCTTGGCCGCGCGCGACGAAACGTCACGGGGCGCGAGGTTACCGAAGCTCGGGTAGATGCGCTCGAGGTAGTAGTCGCGATCCTCTTCCGGAATATCGTTGGGATTCTTGTCGCAGTCCTCCGCTTTCTTGGGGACCCAGATGCGACCGTCATTGCGGAGCGACTCCGACATGAGGGTGAGCTTGGACTGGTAATCACCGGAAACCGGGATGCAGGTCGGGTGAATCTGCGTGAAGCAGGGATTCGCGAAGCAGGCTCCCTTTTTGTAAGCGCGCCACGCCGCGGTGGCATTGGAGTTGCGGGCGTAGGTTGAGAGATTAAACACGTTACCGTAACCGCCAGTGGCCATGACGACACAATCGGCGGCATGGCAGGTGACCGCCCCGGTGTTGAGGTCGCGCACCACAATGCCCTTAGCTTGGCCGTCGACGAGGACGAGATCGAGCATCTCGGAATTGTTGTGCATCTTGACCGCGCCGGCGCCGATCATCTTCGACAATGCCGAGTAGGCGCCGAGGAGGAGCTGCTGGCCGGTCTGGCCGCGGGCATAAAAAGTGCGGGACACCTGGGCCCCCCCGAAGGAGCGGTTATCGAGCAAGCCCCCGTATTCGCGAGCAAAGGGGACGCCTTGAGCCACGCATTGGTCGATGATGTTGGTTGATACCTCGGCGAGACGATGCACGTTGGCTTCGCGGGACCGATAGTCGCCACCTTTGACGGTGTCGTAGAACAGGCGATACACGCTGTCGCCGTCATTCTGGTAATTCTTCGCGGCATTGATGCCACCCTGCGCGGCGATCGAGTGCGCGCGGCGGGGGCTGTCGTGAAACACAAAGCAGTCAACTTGGTAACCGAGCTCAGCCATGGTGGCCGCGGCAGATCCGCCGGCGCCGGCATCGGCCGTGTCCTGATGGCGCGCGACGGCGTGCGGCGGTATTCTGATCGCCAGTCCTCGCCACGCGGGCAGCAGTGCCAGCGGACCGGCTTGAGGATTCCTCTGAGCGCGCGTATACTCGTGCGTCGGGCGTTTTTCGAGACGCCCTCATCTCTTGAAACCCAAGCGTTAGTGGAGTCCATGGCCAAGAAGGACGGAGTCATCGAGGTCGAGGGAACGGTCGTCGAGGCGTTGCCGAACGCGTCGTTCCGAGTCGAGCTGACCAACGGTCACCTCGTCCTCGCCCACATCTCGGGCAAGATGCGCCAGCACTACATCCGGATCATCCCGGAAGACCGTGTCGTGGTCGAGTTGAGCCCGTATGACCTGTCCCGCGGCCGCATCGTCTACCGCTACAAGTGATCGTCGCCGGCACGTGAGACACGTCCCGCGTGCCGAGGCGAAGGAAAGAAGCATGAAGGTTAAGCCAAGCGTCAAGCCGATTTGCGACAAGGGCAAGGTGATCCGTCGCAATGGCCGAGTCATGGTCATTTGCGACAACCTGCGCCACAAGCAGCGTCAGGGCTAGACACACCCAGAAAAGACCACGTTCAGGCAGCCGCAAGGCAAGCCCCCGGCTCGGAGGCCGGGGCCCGCACCACAAACCGCGGGAGAGCTTGAGCGTCAGACCTCCGACTACTGAGGAGTAGAAACAGAACACTGGCACGCATCGTAGGCGTTGACCTCCCGCGCGAAAAGCGCATGGAGATCGCGCTCACTTACATCTATGGCATCGGCCGTACCCGCGCCCAGGAAATCCTTGCCGCCACTGGCGTCAGCGCTGACCTGCGCGTGAAGGACGCTGGAGACGCCGAGCTGGTCGCGATCCGCGACTACATCGAGGCCAACTTCGAGGTCGAGGGTGACCTGCGCCGCACGGTGCAGGGCGACATCCGCCGCAAGGTGGAGATCGGTAACTACCAGGGAC
>CAKZMS010000481.1 GCA_937128785.1 uncultured Opitutaceae bacterium
AGCTGATCACGACGCTGACCGAGCGGGTGGCGGAGATTCAGATTTTGGCGGCCGCGGACAACGTTGAGCACGAAGCGGATTATGATCGGAAGGTCGGCTACCACCGCTTGAGCGTGCGTTTGGTCGGCTGCTGACTCTCCGGCTCAGGCAGGGCGGATGCCCGCAGATGACGCGTGATCGTCGATTGTCTGAGAGAGGCAATTGCCCGGTGATTGAGGTTTGCACGCAATATTCGATCGGCGTAGTTTCGTCCCTTTCAGTTTCATCTCCACTGCTCATGTCCAATCCTCCCATTTTTCGCACTATTCGAGAGCAGGTCGTTCATCGCCTGCGTGATGACATCATTGGCCAAGTTTATGCCCCGGGTGAAAGTTTGCGGGAGCATGCGCTCTCCAAGGCCTACGGGGTGAGCCGGTCGCCGGTGCGGGATGCTTTGTTGCAGTTGGCCCAGGAGGGGCTGTTGGTGGCCACGCCGAATTGCGGGGTGCGGGTGGCGCACAAACTCGATGAGCAATTACAGCCGTTGGTGGTCGACCTGCGTCGACGGATCGAGGGCTACGCATTGGAGAAGGCCATGGCAAATCTCGACGATGAGGCGAAAGCGCTGATCGATCGTCGATTGGCCAACCACCGCAAGTCGTGCGAAAACGAAGATCTGCCCTCGATCGTGAAGAGCGACATGGAGTTTCACCAAGCGATCATTGAGCTCTCCGGCGTGGCTGAACTGGCGTCGCTGTGGCAGCCCATTATCGCGAGCATGATGCTTCATTACGAGCGACATCGCGACTGGATGGAGAGTTACAAGGAGCACGAGAAAGTGGCCGAGGCGATCAAGGCGGGTGACACCAAAGCCGCGCTCAAGGCGCTCAACGCCAACATCAAGTAGGGGGAGCCTCCCGGAGCGGCGGAGTGGGTTGTAGCCGGGGGCGCCGACCCCGGAGCGGTGGAGTGGGTCCGTTCAGGAGTTGGCGGGGGGCAGGATACCGGGCTCAACGAGCCCGGCTACAGTTTGATGCGGTGCTATTTGCCTCCGGTTTCAGACTTTCGAAGCATTTGGTCTTTACTACCGATAAATTGCATACAAAATACGAAATATTGTTTTAAACCCCGATCCCGCTCACATTGACTCTGCTGTTCAGGTCGCGCGGGTGGCTAACCTCCTGACCCCTTCTACATCGTGATTATTGGAATTCTCTGGGCCATTACGGCCGGTCTCATGCTTGGGCTTTACGCCCTGCCGAATAAATTCACCCGCGACTTCGATGAGGAGAATACGTGGGGCTTGTTCTTCATGCTCACTATGTTCCTGGTGCCGATCATCGCCACCCTGATGATCATGCAAGGCGTGGGCAGTGTGTTTGGTGACCCGGCGGTGCGGGCAATTTTGCCGAAGATGGTGTTGTCCAGTGTGCTCTGGGGCATCGGCGTGATGATGTGGGGCAAGGCGATCCACCACATCGGCGTGTCGCTCGGGTTTTCGATTTTCATCGGCACCGTCATTCTGGTCGGCTCGCTGCTGCCCTTCATCGTGGAAGGCCTGCCGACGGCGAATGCCGCGGTCGCGATCTTCATCGGTCTGTTCTTTGTGTTGATCGGCGTGTTTTCCAATGGCCGGGCGGGCATGGCGCGGGAAGCCGCCGAAAAATCCTCCGGTGAAGCCGAGGCGGGCGAGGGCAAGAAGTCCATGTCGGCCGGCATCACCATCGCTGTGGTGGGCGGGCTGCTCGCGACGGGCTTCTCGTTTGCCAACGCGGTGGGACGTCCCCCGCTGCATGCCGCCAGTATCGCGCAGGGCAACCCGGAGTGGGTGACCGCGCTGGCCGTGATGTTTCCGATCTTCCTGAGCGGTGGTGTGATCATGGCCGGCTACTTCGCGTGGCAGCTTTCGTCCAAAAAGAACTGGGCCAAATTCAAGACGCCGGCCCTGGGCAAGAACTTCGTTTTGATCCTGATCATGGCGGTGCTGCATTACGCCGCCTCAGCGGTCTTTGCCTACGCGGCCTTCCGCCTCGGCGCGGTCGGTAACACCGTGGGTTACGCCATCTTCAATACGTCCTGTGTGGTGACCGCGATTGTCAGTGGCATCGTGGTCGGCGAATGGAAATCCGCGCCGGCCGCCGCGCGCTCCAAACTCCATCTCGGCCTGGCCTGCATGGTCGTGGGCATCCTCATCATTTCCTACGGTAACAAGCTCGCCTCCTCCGTGGCGGCTTCCTGATCCGTTTCCCCCTGAACCCCACTTTCTGTTCGATGAACGTATCTTCTTCTCCCTTTGGTTCCGTCGATGGTCGGGACGTCGACCTCTTCACTCTCAGCAATGACAACGGCATGGTGGTCAAGATCACCAACTATGGGGGCACGGTGACGTCCATCGTTACGCCGGACGCGCGTGGTCAATCCTCTGACATCGTGTGTGGCTTCGACACGCTCGAAGGTTATTTCGTCGATGCCTACCGGGCGAATTCGCCTTACTTCGGTTGTTTGGTCGGTCGCTATGCCGGTCGGGTCAAGGACGGCAAATTCTCCACGGCCAACGGTGACTACCAGGTCGCCACCAACGATGGCTCCAATCACATCCATGGCGGCATCAAAGGCTTCGACAAGCGAGTGTGGGATGCGACCGGCGGAGTGGAGGACGGTGATGCGGTCCTGACGCTCAGTCTCACCAGTCCCGACGGCGAAGAAGGCTATCCGGGAAACCTCGAGGTGACCGTGCAATACCGGTTGACCAACGCGAACGAGCTCCGGATTTCCTACC
>CAKZMS010000482.1 GCA_937128785.1 uncultured Opitutaceae bacterium
CATCCGCTCGGAAGCCATGACTGAAAAGTCAAACTTGGCCAAAGCAGGTGTCTGCGCGGTCAACTGAAGCCAACCGCAACAGGCGCAGATGAAGAGGCGGCGTAAATACACGGTCACAAATCCTCCTCTCGCAGCCAGCGCAGTGCAACCACCCGAAATCGACGTCCCCAATTTTCATCAGCCCGGGGACTGCGCCAATCGGAGTCATCCGTCTGGACGTAGTCGCGAGGATCCAATCCTTCCGGAAACCGCTGCACCAACGCTTCGACCCACGCCCTTCCGGTCGGTTCGTTGTCCCCATACGCCTCTCGTGTGATTTCGGGCTTGGTCTCGCCGTAGGCCCGAATGACGAACGTATCGGAACGGGCCGATAACTGAGGGGCCAGCGGGGTCATGAAATCGGCCGAGGTCAAAAACGCGGGAGCCGCCTGATCGATCGGAATGGGCGCTGCGGGAAAGTAATGATCCCAATTGATGCGCTCCGCGACCGCCGCGTTCTCATCGAATAGAGCAATGGCCTGTTCGATGACGTTGCGGTCATCAAACCGGATCGGATCCGGCGCCAAAAACTCGGCCATACTCCGATAAGGACCAACCTCGGAAATACGTTCTGTAATCAATTCACTCAGCAGAACGGAAAGGCCCTCTACCTGGGCTTCCGTGAGCGATCGCGCGCCTTGACGGTAGGTCCGCAACACCGCCTGGAAATTCGTAGGGTTGGGGGAAATTTCCCACGTCTCTCCGGCCGATTGAGCGAAACGCGCCATCGGCCGAGGCAGAACTTCGGCACCTTCCCCGGTGACCAGACCGGTATCGTCGGCATGCGTCGTGTAGGCCAATGCCAGATCATCCAATCCAGTGCCCACTCCGCGCAGGATCGCGGCCCACGCGGCGGGTCGGACACTGTTGATGTTGAACGGCGCGCGCACCCACCACTGCTGACCAGAACGCTGATCGATCAACTGTTGGTTTGGCCGCACCCGTTCCAAGGCCGGATTAACGAAATCCTCATCGACCAGCGCCCCCGCCTCGCGGCCCGTGAAGAAGAACGTATCAAACCAGTCGTTCCGTTCGCTCCAGGAATTTCCCACATTGTAAACGGGGCCAGTATTGAAGGCCAAATGCTGGAGCGACCCGACCGACAGCCAAGGCGGACGAGGCAATTCAAACAACCCCGCGTCGCTATTGTAGCTGGGCTGATAGTAGCTCAACGAACTGCGATCCACCGGGTCCCGATTAAAAAGCTGTCGGGCTTCGACCCCCGAGTTTGGTGATGAAAACGACACGTTGTAGCTTGCCGACTCCAGATCGATTTTGGGCAGCCACAGCGACTCGTCCATTTCCCGGCGCCAGCTATCCGCGTCCAGCATGTCGACCAGCCAAGTCGATTGTCCTTCCGCGTCCTGCATTTCGTTTCTATCCGCCATGCGGGCTTCGATGCCAAAGTCGGGCAACGTCGAATTGGCGTCCTGCCAAGCCGTCTCAACTTGAAAGAACACCGGCAGAACGCCCGCGACCAACTCTTCGCCATTTGCCCGCTGGAGGGAAAGACGGATCTCCCAATCGTCGGTGCCCGTGAAGCGCAGTTCACTCGAATTCACCAGTGCATCCGGACCGTCCAATACCTGGCCGGGACGCTCGCGCCAGTAGCTGGTGCGCGTGCTTGCCTCAAAAACCAGTTCACGATTCGCCGCTTCTCCCATCGTGTTGCCGGACTGCAGCCGCCAATTGATAGTGCGCCCCGGTTCCCACCGTTCCTCGTCGAAAGGAAGATCAAACTCCACCGCCGGTCGGCCGGAGTCATCACTGTGTTGAGCATAGAGCGACTCCAGATTTACGGAAGCAGTTCCGTGATCACGGCTGCTTCCCGCCGTCCGCGCCTCGATGGCAATCTCCCCCGGCAATCCGCTGACCACCAGGAGAAGATCCTCCCCCTCCAGTGCCGCAGTGAAGGGATTGTTCAATTCAACGAAGAAGCGAAGTCTGGTTTCCAGCGTGCGTGAGGAGCTGCTGATCGTATGGACGCTGAACTGAATTCCAATCTGCGTAACAATGGGATGAATACCGTCATACAATTCCCCCGCGGCGCCACTTGCGGCTCGCATGGGATAGGCAGGGCTAAGTTCGCGCTGCCGCTCAGGTGTCACCAAATCTGAATAGGCAGACAGCCCGGGGATAGCAGCATCCCCCGCCAGCGACAAATCGGTTTTGATTCCACCTTGGGCCGTATCGACCAGCAGCCCACGGCTCCATCCACTGTAGTCGTGCCAGCGGGCTAAGACGGGACGAAGAGTCTCCGGCACCATCGCCTGAAGTTGTTCGTAGTGTTTCAGTGCGCCGAGCGCCTCCTGAAACTCAGCTCTACCGGCATCAATTTCGATAAAGTCGCCAAACCCCTGGGGGCGCGATCCCCCCATCAGCAATCGCCGTTGGCTAAAATAATTGTCGGACTGGGGCGATTCGACCGCTGGCGAAATCGGAGCTTTCACTCCTTGGTCAGCGATGAAGTAAGCGAACCCACCGCGAACTGTTTCCCGCTCATTGGTCGCCGCTAAATATTCCAACGGAGCAACCACTTCCATCGCCCCAGTTTCGTCCCCGACGACAAGCTCTACTTGCTGGGCCAGACCAAGCTCCACGGCAGGGTCTGGATTCTCTCCGCTCACCAACCACGTTTCCGGCGCGGCCCCCAGTCGATCTGATCGCCAAACCCCGACCCAATGCGGATGAACGCTATCGCCCGTAGCCTCGGCTGTCGCGGTTACCC
>CAKZMS010000483.1 GCA_937128785.1 uncultured Opitutaceae bacterium
CCCAGCGAATTGGCTAGCAGCGATTGGAGCGCAGCCGGGAGGTCATACGCGATGGTTCCTCCGGAGTAATTTATACCGAAATTCGCGGTAGCCATCCGGACGGTAACGGAAACTGCTCCGTATCCGGCCAAGACCACCCCGCACAGAATCGTGGACCGGGTGAACGCTGCTCGTATCCCCTTCCTCCCAACCACGCTGCGCAACAACCACGGCCAGACCACAAACACGGCGTTCATTTCGTGAGACATCAACGCGAGCAGGAAAAGTCCGGCTATCAAACCACCGTTCCCGGGGGTGTCGGGCTTGAGGGCGAGCACTCCCATCCACCAGATGCACGCCCACCCCAGCCACAGCATGGGATTGTAGAAGAGAGGTTGATACGTGACGAGCACGGGCAGCAGCGCACAGACGAGGACCAAAAAGAGGGCCGCGGCAGGTTCGCTGTCGAGGGCATCTCGGAGGAATCGAGCCGCCGCGATGACGCACATCAGGAACGCTCCTATGCGGAGGGCGGACAGGAGGCCGTCGCTGCAATCCCGCATGAGAGATTCAAGAACGGGCCATTTGACCAACGCGTAGAAGCGACCGATACACAGGTCCAGCACCCGACTGGCTTGCCCGATGTCGGCGTCAGTGGCGGCCGCCAGGGTGTGTTGATCATCGGCGGTAGCGATCCGGATCCCGTCAATGCGCACAAAGAGCAGGGCCAGCAACCCGGTCGCTAGCATGGCTGAGAGGAATCTTATTCGCCGATGTTCCGGTCGCATGCGCCACCCGTTATTACGGCCCGCCCGTAGATTACGATCCAGATTCCGGGGCGCTGGGTGGCTATTTGTTCATCGGAGGACGCCAAATCCTCCCCCCCAGGTAATAAATCAGTCGTTAAACGGCTAGAGGTAACATTCCCGCTCTTGAATGTCTGATCGGAGTGGCGCAGGGTGGTCTCATGAAGACTTGGCGCGCACTACGAGGGATAATGGCTGGCGTGGGATTGCTGGGGGTAGTCGTTGCTCAGACCCCGTTGGAGGAAGAGGAGCTCGAGTCCCAGTTGGTGGGAGTCGAGCGTCCCTTCGGAGATGGCCAATTCATGGGGCTCGCCATCGAGGGCAACGCGCTGATGCTGCGGTTTTACGATGAGGAAAAGCAACTGATCGAACCGCAGGCCGCCCGAGCTTCGGCTTGGTGGAAACCGTCCAATCGCACGGGACGTGAACGGGTCGTGCTAAATCCCTCCGACGACGGGCTGCGGTCTCAGCCCAAAGTGCGCCCGCCCCATGTGTTTTTTGTCATGCTAACTCTCTTGGATGAAGCGGGTGAGGCTATGGGCACCCACCGCTTTGATATGATCGAACTGCGCGAGGCCTCCGAATCAGCCGGTGGGGCCGGCCCGGGCTCCCGTTACTGACGTATCATATCTACCGATACGGAGAGTTTCTCGGTATGGGTGCCCTTGAAGACCCCTCGCGTCGGGGTGCAGTCCCGGTAGTCGCGACCGACGGCCACCTTCACATGGCGCTCGCCGGCTTCACAATTGTTGGTCGGATCCCAGGGCCACCACTCGCCGCCGGGCAGCTTGACCTCTACCCACGCATGTGACTCCGCGGCGCCGACCAGACGGCTGCGGCGGGCAGGTTGTTGGGATGATCGTCGCTGGGATTCGGTTTCGATGTAGCCGACGACATACCGGGCGGGGATCTCGGCTGATCGGAGAATCGCGATCATGACTTGGGCGAAGTCCTGGCAGACTCCAGTGTTGGTTTTCAGAACTTCTGCGACGGTGGTGCCGATGTGCGTGCTACCGGTTTGGTAGGTGAATGATTGATGAATCCACTGGTTCAGCTCACTCACCGCAGGACCGATTTCACTCGAGGCGCGAAAAAACCGGTTGGCCAATTTGTTGACCGCGGCATCCAGTGAGATGGCCGGCGACGCGTGCAGAAACTCGTAGTTGCGCAAACGATCGCTCCGGTAGATCTGGCGGGACTCGGATATGCTCACCTCCCAGGCGGCAGGGTGCTTTTTTCTGACCTGGGTTTCGACCTCGGTGAAGCTGTCCAGGGTCAGGCTGTCGTGGCGGTGAATCACGGAAAAGGTCTGCACCGCATTGCCAAAGTAGTCTTCGTAGTGGTGGGGGTTGGCCGCAGGATCGATCTCGATTCGATGGGAATGGAGTTTCTGGTGGTCCGTCTCCGCCGGTTGCAGCCGTGTCTCCATGAAGGACTCCATGGCGGAGCCGGCATACTCATAGTAGGTGCGGTGATGGATTTTGAAACGCATCGATCAGGTCAAGCGGCAGGCAAATTGGCCGGGGCCACAGTGGCAATGGCGCAAATGCTTGGTTTTACCGAAGGATCGCTTTGGAAGCCCGCACCTTCGGGGTTGAGACCCGGATCGGTATTTGGTCTCCTGTCTCCTTTCGGGTTGCGCAATTGCTCCAGCTGGGTGTGCGTAGGCCGTCTGATACGACGCTTGTTCTTCGACCATGAGTTTAGATTCACCCAATGTTCTTTCCTTTGACGGCACCGGTTTACGGGTGGGGGTCATCGCTGCCCGCTTCAATCAGCGTTACGTCGACGGGCTGATCGAAAACGCCCACGCCACTCTCCGGGCTGCCGGCGTGGTAGAATCTGACATCCGCACCGTGCGGGTGCCCGGCAGTGGGGAACTGCCCTCGGCTGCCCAAATGCTCCTGGCGTCCGCCGATTTGGATGTGGTGATTGCTCTGGGCGTGGTGATCAAGGGCGGCACCTTGCACGATCAGTTGGTGGCCGATGCCGCCCAGTCCGGTTTGTTGCGCGTGTCCCTTGATACGGGCGTGCCGATAATCGCCGGCGTGGTCACCACCAACGATAATGCGCAGGCCGAAGCGCGATGCTTGGGCGAGATGAATCGCGGAGCCGAGTTCGCGCGGGGAGCCCTAGAGATGGCGCTCCTCAAGAAAGACCTTTCCTCATGAGCAAAGCTGTTTTCGCCCAACGCCGTGACGGCCGTGTCGCGGCGGTCCAATTTCTCTACGCGTGGAGTCTCAACGCCCCGCGCAATCTCGCTGAAGATATCCGACTGTTCTTCGAGCAACTGGCCACGACCGAGAAACCGCGGGAGCATTATCACTACGCGGAGGAGTTGATCGGCGGCGCGATCACTCAACAGGCCGAAGTCGACGGGCGTATCCGTCAGCTGGCGCACAACTGGGAGTTCGATCGCATTGCCCGGATCGATTTGGCCATCCTGCGCATGGCGATCTACGAGATGCTGTATCGCAAGGATATCCCACCGATCGTCTCGATTAACGAAGCCATCGACCTCTCCAAGCAATTCTCCACCGCCGACTCGAAGCGCTTCGTGAACGGCATCTTGGACCGCCTTAAGGACCAACTCGGCCGCGACGCCCGCAAAGCGGAGTGAGTCCGAAGCATCGAGTAGCGAGTAGTGAGCATCGAGTAGACTGATTAAGCGACATGTTCGGCGTATTTAAAAAGTTTAAGGACGGGTTTTCCAAGACGGTCTCCGCGATCTCGCGGACGACCCATGGCCTGTTCGGCGGTAAGAAGATCGATGCGTCTTCCTTGGAAGAACTCGAGGAGGCGCTCTACACCGCCGACTTTGGCGTCGAGACCACGGAGGAGATTCTGGAGGAAATCCAGCGGGCCTACCGCAAAGACCCGGAGCTGAAAGGGCAGGACGCCGCGGAGATTGGGGCGGCGGTGCTGGAACGCGTGCTGGAAGGCAGCGAGGGGGAGCTGACCCCGGCACCGGAGGCTCCGACGGTCGTCGCCTTGATTGGCGTTAACGGCTCCGGCAAGACCACGACCGCGGCCAAACTGGGGCACCTCCTCAAAAACGATAACCAGAGTGTGATGCTGGCCGCCTGCGATACATTTCGCGCGGCCGCCGTGGAACAACTCAAGTCGTGGGCTACCCGTCTCGATCTGCCGATCGTGGCCAGTCACACCGGCGCCGATGCCGCGGCCGTAGCGTTTGATTCCTGGCAGGCCGCCAAGTCCCGGGGCTCCGACGTTCTACTCGTGGACACTGCTGGTCGCCTCCACACGAAATCAAACCTGATGGACGAGTTGGCGAAGATTCGTCGGGTGCTGCAAAAGCACGATGAAAAGGCTCCGCATCATTCCTGGCTGGTGGTCGATGGCTCCCTGGGATCCAACTCGATTGAGCAGGCCAAGGCGTTTCACCAGAGCTTTGGGCTTACCGGACTGGTCGTGACCAAACTCGACGGCACCTCCCGCGGCGGGGCGATCGTAGGTATCTGGCGGGAGCTCAAGCTGCCTATCCACTTCCTTGGCCTCGGCGAACAACCCGACGACCTGCAGCCCTTCAACGCCCGCAGTTACGCCCGCGCGGTGTTTGGCTTGGAAAACTGAACGATCAACTAGATTGAACGTGAGGTGACAGGCGGACCGGCTAGGTTCTTCGATCCATGACCATGCCATCCGATAATCCCTCCGTCACCGACATCGCCCGAATGATCGATCATTCGTTGCTGCATCCGACGCTTACGCCGGCCCAGTTGCAGGAGGGTTACGCGCTGGCGGCCAAGTATGGGTGTGCGACCGTGTGCGTGCAGCCGATGTCCGTCGTGGCGGCCAAAGCAGCCCTGGAAGGCAGCGAGACCGAGGTGTGCGCGGTGGCGGGGTTTCCCCAAGGGGCGAACTGCCTCGAAACCAAAGTCATGGAAGCCGAACGCTCCATCGGCGAAGGAGCGACCGAGATCGATGTGGTGATCAATGCCGGGCTCACCCTCGGTGGTCATTGGGACATAATTCAACGGGAGGTCGAGGTCATGAACGCGACCTGCGTGCGCGATAACGCCATCCTCAAGGTCATTTTCGAGAACGATTTTTTGCAGGACGAGCACATCATCAAACTGTGCGAAATCTGCACCACCGCCGAAGTCGCATTTGTGAAAACCTCCACCGGCTACGGCATGGTGAAGCAACCCGACGGTTCCTACGGCTACCAAGGTGCGACCCACGAGCACCTGAAACTCATGCGCGAACGCAGCGGACCGAACGTGCAGATCAAAGCCGCTGGTGGGGTGCGCACCCTCGACGATACGCTGGCCGTGCGGGCTCTGGGGGTGACCCGCATCGGTGCCACCGCCACCGCCACGATTGTGCAGGATGCGGTGGACCGGGGTATGCCCGGACCGATTCCCGCGGGATTGAGTGCCGGCACGGAAGCGGCTCAAGACGGCGACACGCCGGGCTACTAGGTGTGAGGCCGCGGACCACAGGAACCGATAGTCCGGGAACGCCGAGCTCCAGCTCTGCAACAGTTCGCATGAGGTAGGGTCGGACCGCTGGGCCGACCGCCGTTGCCTCCCAGCCAGACGCCGCCGTCAGTGCCGACGTCGCCGAAATATAGATGGCCACTCCGCCGTAGCGGCTGACCCATCATGTATGATCCGGGGTCAAGGGTAACAGGTGTTCGGGCATGGGGGTAACAGTTATCGCAGCCGTGGTGCCATCATCCGGTGATAGTTGCCTTTAGGGATATCGGTCGATGCTGAGACGTCGATACGCCCGATCTCAATGGCCCCAAAACACACCCGCCATTGTCCTGGCTCAGCTAGGGGCCGCAACGCGATCCACTCGCGATAAAAAGCGCGTCCGACATAGAGGAACCGATGGCGGAAAGTGATCCCACCTT
>CAKZMS010000484.1 GCA_937128785.1 uncultured Opitutaceae bacterium
AACTCGAATTTGTCGTGCCGGCTCACGTCTATGATGAGGTTCATTTTGATGGATTGACGGTGATATTCGAGACCTGGGGGCGGGAACTAAGACAGGACATCATCTTACGCGAATGGATGCCGCCCGGAACGGCATCGGCAGCCCGGAAGCATGAACTCCCGTTGAATGGCGAGGGGCTGGAATGGGTGCTGCTTCGCGTCGAGGCCGGTCCCTCCAATCGCGACGCGTTTGATCAAGCTTGGCTGAAATCTTTCGATTTCCAGGCGAAGCCTTCCGCTCAAACGACGTCGGCGAAATAGTCTGCGGTCTTATACAACACGACCACGTCCTGCATGCCCCAGGCTTCTTCGATGTAGCTGCGGAGAATCACGTTGGTTCGTTTTTCGATTTGGCGAGTGATCCACTGCGGCGAAGTCAACGCGATGCCGTAGTCATGATCATGGCGATCAAAGTAATTCTGGTAGGCGAAACCGTTCGCTTTGAAATCCGCCAGCAGCGCAGTCTTGTCCACATCGTCGGCGATGTAGGGCTGTTTGTTGGCCAAAGCACTGGCAAAGAAACGGCCTTGGAGCGTGAGGATAATAATGCCGCATTCGGCCGTCGATTCGATCAAGAGGTCGAACGTTTTTTCCCAGGCCGCTTGATCCAGGTGAGTCAGCACGGATCCGCACCAGATCAGGTCGAACTGCCGATCAAATTTGACCGTGGCAGGATCCGTCGCGGACACGACCGGCAGGGCATCCCAATGCTTGGCGCAGAAATCGACACAGGATTGGTCCAACTCACACGCCGTGATTTCGGCGTAGTGGTGTTTGGGCCGGAGCCATCGCAGCACGCGCGCGTAGCCACAGCCGTAGTCCAGGATGTTGGGGAAATGGGGTTTGTCGCATAGCTTGGCGGCAAACTCCACCAGTTCGAGGGCGCGATGCCCGATCTCAAAATACTGTTCCTCCCGCCCCGGCACGATCATGGTGTCCCGGGGGGAGATGGTCTTGTCGATCTTCAGATCGCTGAAATCATACAGTGGCATGAGCGAGCAGAGCAGGGGGTGGGAGCGCCGGCGTCAATGCTGGTCGGTTACACAAACTTCAGCTTCCGGGCGGCAAAAAATACCATGCGCAACAACAGCATACCCCCGGTCCATCGGTTGATGTTGGTGGAGCCGTAAGTCCGGTCACGATACCGGATGGGAATATCGCGAATTTTGAGATTCATGCGATCCGCCCCGAAGAGCAGATCAAAGTCACCGTAGGGATCGAAATCTCCGAAATACGCCCGATTGGCGGCGATCTTCTCGTAGTCGGAACGCCGGAGCACCTTGGTTCCGCAGAGCGTGTCCTTGATCGGTTGGCCCAACAACCAGGAAAAGATCAGCCCAAAGGTTTTGTTGGCCACCATGTTCAGGAACCGCATGGCGTGTTCGTCCATGGGGTAGATCAACCGGCAGCCATTGGCGAATTCACAGTGCCCCTGCATCAGGGCATTGAAGTATTTCGGCAACTCCTCGGGCGGCATCGTGAGGTCGGTATCCAGAATCATCAGTATGTCTCCTTCCGCCTGCGCAAAACCTTCGCGCACCGCGTTGCCTTTGCCCTTGCCGGATTGCTGCAGGATTTTGATCCGGTGTTCAGGGTAGGCTTTCTTTACCCGTTGGATTTCTTCCCAGGTGTTATCGCTGGAACCACCCTCGACAAAGATGAACTCGGTCCACGCCCCCATGGGCGGAGTCCTCGTAATGGCGGCCTCGATGTTGCCGGCTTCATTTCGGGCCGGAACCACGACACTGACTGTCGTTTCATCCGCCTTTTGCAGGGGGCGGGGAGGATGGGCCGAGCTGGTGGCGTGAAAATGGTTGGGCCGGGATACGATGAACTGCGTGAGGCAAAACCAGGGTAGAATTGGCGCCAACCAGCGGTTTATGGTCCGTTCAATGAAGCCGCCGGCGTAGGGCACCAGGGCGCGTGGCTGGGCCTTGATCACGTCCCAGTCGGCCAGTTGCAGCAGATTCCGGACGTCTTGTCCCGACAGCCAGCTGTTCTGGTGCTGGGTCGCTCGCAGACCCAACAGATGGGCCAAGCCAAAAATGGGTTTCCAGAGATTGTTCGGCACGTTGATGAGCAAACGGCTCGAGGGTGAACTGATGGACCGGAGGTCCGCCAGCAGCGCCTGGGCATCGTCGACGTAGTTGATCGTATCCGAAAGGATGATGTAATCGAAAGTCCTCCCCGCCGCGGCCAGCGCGGGGATCGAGTCGGTGGTGAACTCTATGTCCGGAGCGATGCTTCGCGCCCGTTCTATTTGACGGGGAGAAAAGTCGATGCCGACCCGTTGCGCGGCCGGGATGTGTTTGAGCAGTTCACCCGTGCCACAACCCACTTCGAGCAGGGTCTGATCGGCGGGGACCAGCAAGGCGTAGTAGCGGGCGAGCAGCTTGCGGTAGCCCCGAGCGAACGGAGAAAGCGGAGTGTCGAGCGCATCGAAATACTCCCTGGTCTTCTGGGCGCTGGGTGACAGCTGAACGGAATCACTCATGATTGATTTTGGGAGGTCGGGGAGGCATCGGTGGATGGCGTATTCCAAATGAGTTTGGCGGCCTCCCTTTGTCGATCATCGGGTTTTTCCAGATCGGTATTCTCAAGATAAAACTGTTCCAGTTCCGCGGCGCTCTTTGACCAGGAGAATCGTTTGGCGCTGAAGGCGAGCGCTCCCTCAGCCAGACGTTTGCACTGGGTAGGATCTCGGTTGAGGTGAATCACCGCTTGGGTGATGGAATCGCAATCGGCCCGTTCCAAAATGAAGGCGTCGGTTCCGTGGGTGAGTTCGAGGGCCAGGTTGGTGCGGGGAAGAATCACGGGACGGCCGATGGCAAAGAACTCCGGCAGTTTCGAGGGAAACCGATAGTCGTTGAACGGGCCCGGCAGGCCGGGCTGCACAAAATAGTCAGCCATGCTCATGAGCTCGGGAAGATCTTTGGCGCGTTTCACGAATCCCAATTCAATCAGGCAGGGCGCCACCAGGGGAGCGACCTCTTGCGAGAATTCGGGGGAATCCCTCCCTGCTCTGATCAGCCACGTGGGGTGACCGGACTCATTGAGCTGTTGGACTGCCCGATAGAGTTCCCGCATCTCGTCGAAATTGGCCCCGTGAACATTTCCATGGTAGAAAATGACTTTGGCCAAATCGGGTATGCCCAGTTTCTCTCGGAGATCATTATTTCGAGACCGGGGCGTGAAGGCGGAAGTTGCGGCGGGCCACAGGGTCCGGGTAGGGATTCCGCCCGGCACAAATTCCGCCAAGGGATCGACGATGGTGGTGACCCCGCGGGATTGTTTCAGGAACTGCAGGGATCTAACAGGGTGGGAGAGCTCGGGGGGCACTTTTTGATCCAGTTCAGCTTCGGACATCGCGCTGACTTCTGCGGGTGAGCATCCCAAGTGGTTGGCTAACAGGATCTGTTCATTGTCCTCCAGGTGAATAATCAAATCGCTGGCAAAGGCCGTCTGGATCTCCGTGAAATACGTGCGCATGCATACCCGGGTAGTCCAGGCATGAACGAGGCGTGGACC
>CAKZMS010000485.1 GCA_937128785.1 uncultured Opitutaceae bacterium
TAACCCCGCTGCAACGCTGGTTGATCGACGAAGATTGGGTCGAGGCGATCGAAATGGATCTGTTTGATGAGGCGGGTCGCCGCAAGCTCTCCACCGCGGGGCATCGGATCTCTTATCTCGTTACGTGCCGGGGCGTTCCCCTGAAAATCCGCGCGGACACCCAACTCCCGCCGGACGCCCCCGCGGGCTCGAGTCCTCAAATGCGCACCAACCGCGCCGCGGTTGATTCCGAACTCACCTTGCTCAACCGCAGTGCTCCGCAGCGGGACGGGCTGGTGCGCAGTCCGCTCTTTGGAAAGTCGGAACTCGGGTTGTTTGACGGTGATTCGGTGGTGCGCGTCTCGCGGTTGGACGGACCGACTTTCCCGGCGGCTCGTCGGCTGGTGACTTCCGGTTTGGAGGCCGAAGAACGCGGCCTGATCGGGCGATCCGTGATTGATATCGGTGGTCCTCACGCTCGCGGTGACGAGTGGTTTGAAGAGGCGGTCGAGGCCCTGCAGGCGCAGGGTTGGAAATCGCAGGTGCACCGCGACAAAGGCACACTCGGCGTTACTGATCGCGCGGACGGGGTCGCCATCTACCTGGGGTGGTATGCGCGCAACATAAACGGCCCCTTTGCTCCGGCCGGCTACCAGTTCGCCCCGGGAGCGATAGCATTGCATTTGCACAGCTTCTCGGCCGGGACCATGCGTCTCCAGGATGGCGGCGGGTGGACCGGACCGATGGTCGCCCGCGGCGTCGCCGCGACGGTGGGCAACGTATACGAGCCCTACATGGAATACACCCATCACCCGCACCGGTTCATTCGGGCGTTTTTGGCGGGGGCTACCTTGGGGGAGGCGGCTTATTATGCGATGCCCGCCCTCTCATGGCAGGCTATCGTGGTGGGGGATCCGCTTTATCGCCCCATGGCGGTGTCTTTTGCCGAACAGTTGGAACGCGTGGCTGACTATCCCTCGCGATCGGCGGCGTATTTGCTCTTGCGACACCTCGACAACGGAGAGGCTCAGGGAATTCCCACCGCGGATCAAATCGCGACTGCCGCGGAGGCTTTGAAGCGATTCCCCAATTTGGCCCTGGCCTGGAAGACGGCGGAGTTGGAGGCCTCCAACGGCGAAAAAGCGGCGGCGGTGGCTCGCTTGGGGATCGCCGGATTTTTAACGCGAGTGCCCGTTGACGAGTGGGGTCTGATGGCGGCGATTGCCGGGCGACTGCAGGAATGGGGAGACCAGAACGGCGCTTTCAAAGTGTGGAAAGTTCTCCTCGATCAACCCTTGTCTGATGCTGCGCGCAAAGCCTGGCTACCTGATGCCATTGCCACGGCGCGCGCCGCCGGCCGCTATAGTGAGTTGAGCAGTTGGGAGCGCAGGCTCCGGGAATTGCAGCCGCCACCGAAAGCGAAGGAGTCGTAAGCCGTCCCCGGCCGCTTTTCCGCGCGGATTAGTCTTTCGATGGATCCGCGGAGGGGGACTCCGGGGCAGGGAAAAGATGCACGTCCCGTTGCGGGAAAGGTATCGTGATATCGGCATCCACGAGCGCGTTGTTAACTTCGACAGTCAGCGCGCTTTTGCTCTTTAGCCAGCGGTCGGCGTCAGTCCAGCATCGGATTTTGAAATCAAGTGAGCTTTCGCCGAATTGTTCGAAGGTCACCCAGGGCTCGGGCTCTGCGTCGATGTAGTCCAAGGACGAGATTGTCTTCGTGAGTAGATCGATCACCGTTTGCGGATCGGTCCCGTAGGCGACGCCAATGGGAAGATCGATGCGCCGTTTCTGATCGGATAAGGTCCAATTGATGACCGCGGCCGCGATCAGATTACCGTTGGGGACAATCATCTCAGCGCCTTGGAAAGAACGCACCACGCTGGAGCGTAGTCCGATCCGGCTCACCTTGCCGATATTGGTCCCAAATTCGACTGTGTCGCCCACGTTAATCGGGCGTTCGAAAATCAAAATAAGGCCCGAGATGAAGTTGTTAACGACGTTTTGCAGACCGAAACCGATGCCCACGCCCAAGGCACCCACCACGATGCTGATTTGGCTGAGGTCGATGCCGATGGCCGCCAGTGCGATGAAGAAGCCCAAGGCGACGATGCCATAATGAAGCATCATGGAGATGGTGGCGGGCACCCCGCGGGGTAGTCCGACGCGGGGCAGGATATCGTTCTCCAGAAAGAAGCGGATGATGCGGGATATCATCACGGCTCCCCAGACGGATATGAGGAACAGGCAGATCGATCCCACCGAGATGGCGAGGGAGCCGAACTGCCACTCGTGGCTCATCGCGGAGCCCAACCATGTGATGAAGCTTTCCCGCAGGGTGAAATTGCGCAGGGCGGTGAAGAACCAGAGTAGGAGTCCCAGCCAAAACAAGATGCGCCCAACTGTGGCCTCGACTTGGTTGAAGTGACGTTTGACGGAGTTCAGGTGCTGGAGGGGACCCAGAATGGCCAGCAGCCGGAAAAAGGCCCGTGAGGCGGTCACAATAGCGACGATGCCCAAACCTGCATAAGCGCTGCCGCCGACTCCCTGGATGAGGGTCGCTCCGAGTAAGCTGAAACCGAATAAATTAGCGACCAGGGCTGAAGCCGTGATCACCAGGGTCACCCGACAAGCCAACACGACAATGGGATGGGTGCCTTTTTCTGCTTTGGCCTTTTTGAGAAAACGCAGTCCGGCTATGAAAATAAGCACTTCGGCGGCGAGAAACAGCAAGCGGGCGAGGCTGGACCCTTCGGAAAGCACATATGCGGTCCGCACAATCACAAACACCCAGACCGTGTGCCGGGCCAGTCCCACCAAATCACCCGGGATGAGCGTTGGAATCAGCCGGAGCAGGGGGATGACCGAGCCCATACCCAGTAACCACGAGAATGCGGCGGTTCGATCGCCGATGAAGATGGGCACCGACAACGCGAACAACAGATAGGAACTCGAGATCGGGTGGAGCACGAGAGTGCCGGCAATTTCCAGCCGAGGATCCGACCCGACCTGCGCCAGCAGCTTTTTCTTAGTCGAAACGAGGAAGACCAGGGAAATCACAAAAACCGATAGGCTAAGCATCAGCTGGGACATGCGGCCGATCGACCACTGCAACAGCGCGGAGCCATTCTCGGAAATAAAGTGCTGCACATCCTCAATCACCTCCTTCGAGCGGTCCTGGGAGAAGAGCTGCCACATCGGCGGACTGGTTGCCTGCAACATGCCGGCACGCGCGTCGGCAATGAGGTTTTCGACCTTGGTCGCAACCCGACTGGAGCGTCGCAGCTCGTAGCTGATCGAGCCTTGGTATTCCAGTGCTTCTTCGCGCAGGCGCTCGAGGTCGTTCAGGGCATTGGTGACACTGGAGAGGCTGGCGCGAATCTGGGTCAGCAAGGTGCCCGGAGATTCGTCGGCGATCGCTTTGTCGCGGGTTAATCGCCAACATTCAGTCAAGTAGGTAGCTTCGGTGATGGCGTTTTCGTAATCCCGGAGTTCTTCGCTGCGTTGCTCATGCCAGCCCCCCAACTTTCGGTCTGTTTCCGCTAGCACCGTGGTGATGGCTCCCAGACGCCCGGAGCTGGTGGAGTGTTGCATCGCGCGGGTGGCGCGACGGTTCGATTCGACGATCGAATCTTTGAGCGTCGGCAACTCAGCCTCGATACGTTCGATCAGGTCTCCGTCGCCTAAGGATTCGAAAACCTCCAATTGTTCAGCGAGTGCCTGGGCTTCGATGGGGACAGAGGAGAGATCTATCGCCTCGGGCTGGTTCTGGGTTTTTGCCTCTGAGGCTTGGTCGTTTTCCGTCGCCGCTGCTTGTTCGGCGGGCGCTTGGGCGGCACTGAAGACGGGGGCGGCCAAGATGAACAGCCCGGCCAAAATCGCCGGCTGCAAGCATGTCCTGAGTTGGGTGCTGCGTAGCATCGTGGGTAAAATCAAGACTGGCTAGCCGCGGGGGCGCAAGACGGCTGATGGGTCCGACGGAAGGGTGTCCCCTCGGTCCAAAAACAAGGCTGGGGAACTGATCTCCCCACTAGGCAGGGAAGATTCAGACTGGCTCGACAATCCGGTCGGCGAGTCCGTATTCGATCGCCTCTTCGGCGTTCAGATAGAAATCACGATCGGTGTCCTGATTGATGCGTTCGAGCGGCTGGCCCGAAGCATCGGCCAAAATCTGAT
>CAKZMS010000486.1 GCA_937128785.1 uncultured Opitutaceae bacterium
CCTCGAGAGCGCGGTGTGGTTGCGCCCCGGAATCCTAATTTGATCCTCATTCCTCTCAATTTAGGATTAGATCCCGATTCATGGAACGCCTCAACCCTGAGCAATCCTTCCAGTTCCACGATGAGGGCTACTTGGTGGTCCGGGACTTTTTCGACCCTGCGGCGGACTTGGATCCGATCATCACGGAATATGAAGGCGTCTTGGATCGGCTGGCCCGTGAGCTCGTGGTGGCGGGAGAGATTTCGTCCGCGCATGCCAACCACGACTTCAGCGAGCGTTTGATTCGCATCTGTCAGGAAAGCGGCCGGATCCATGCCCAGTCGTTCGACTTTTCGCTGCCCCAGCGCAGCATTCAGGCCGATACCCCGATTTGGAACGGACCCGCCGTATTCAACATTCTACGACATCCCCAACTGCTCGATGTGATGGAAGATCTCATCGGCCCGGAGATCTACTCCAACCCCATCCAACATGTTCGTCTGAAACTGCCGGAAGACCGCGCCATCCGCGATGCCGAGGGCAAGATTGTCCAAGGGATCACACCGTGGCATCAGGACAACGGCGTGATTCAAGCAGAGGCCGACGATACGGATATGATCACGGTATGGTTTCCCCTGTGGGATGCCTCGATCGAGTCAGGTTGTCTGGAGGTCATTCCGCGTAGCCACCGGGCGGGCGTCATGGACCACTGTCCCTTCGGTGGCGCCGGTTTTGGCATTCCGGACAAGCTGTTGGCCAAGGAGCGCGCCGTGCCGCTGCCGATGCAACGCGGCGATATACTGCTTATGCATCGGCGCACCTGCCACTCGTCCCTCCCCAACCGTAGCAACCGCGTGCGTTGGAGCTTTGATCTGCGTTACAATCCCATCGGCCAACCGAGCGGCCGCAGTGCTTTCCCCGGGTTTGTCGCCCGGAGTCGCACCCATCCGGAGACCGAGCTCCACGACCCCGTCGCTTGGGCCGAGTCCTGGCAAAACGCGCGCGCTCGACTCGCCGATGATGCCGAGGCCCAGACCTTCAATCGCTGGGACGCCGCTCGCGAGGTGTGCGCATGAAGCGATTCCCCCCCGTTCTTCTGGCCACCGTGCCGCTGCCTTGGACCGAGGACTACCAACTCGACACCGCCATATTCACTGCGGCGGTCCAACGAATCGCGACCGAGATGACACCCCACGTCTACCTTTTCGGAACGGCAGGTGAAGGGCACGCGGTGACCGAGCGGCAGTTCGCCCACATCGTGCAACTATTCCGGGATGTCCTCCCGGCGGGGGCGCAACCCATGATCGGAATCATCAGTCTTTCGCTGCCGACGATCGTTGAGCGCATCACTCGCGCCCGCGAACTTGGCTTTCGGGATTTCCAGATTTCATTTCCCTCTTGGGGACCTTTGACCGACCACGAAATCGATCGGTTCTTCGCGGCCACCTGCGGAGCGTTTCCCGACTGTCGGTTTTTGCACTACAACCTGCCGCGCACGAAGCGGGTATTGCGCGGAGCGGACTATGCGCGGATCGCACCCCAGTGGCCCAACCTCGTCGCGATCAAGATGGGAGGCGAACCGGAGTTGCTCCGGGAGATCGCGAGCGCCGCACCGGAACTGCAACTGTTCTGTGTCGAATTTGGCTACGCCGCCCTGCGCGATGAATTTGAGTGCGGATTCATTACCGCGGTCACAGCCGGCAAACCGAAGTTTGCGCACGAATTCTACGCTGCTCGCGGCCCGCTGCTCGCCGAGATGCTCGTCGAAATCAAAGCGGCCCACAAAGTGCTGAAGGAGAAGGTGGCCCAGACCGACGCCCACATGGACGGAGCCTACGACAAGATGCACCTGAAGATGCTCATGCCGGAGTTTCCTTTGCGACTGTTGCCTCCCTATTCGGCCGTGCCGGGTACGGTATTTGAGGAATTCTGTGCAGCAGCTCCCGCCGGCTGGGTCACCCGTAAGCCCGGATCTCCATGATCCGCGCGTGATCCAGGCCGTTGGTGGCGTTCACCTGAATGCGTAGCGACTGAGTGTGAATCGGGGCGTCGAACCTGTGCCGACGGAGTCGTTGGTAGTTCCCGGTCACCTCGATCGCGTCACCTTCGGCACCCCAGGAAATCATGTAGTCGCGGACCGTCTCTTCCTGCGGTTGGCCCCATTGCATTTTCGCCGTGTAGCCGTCAGCACCTGACTGGGTGAGCAGGCGGTGGAGCCCCGTGTCGAAGATCAACTGCACCGTCCGAATCGTCACTGGCTCGGCCCAAATCACCTCGATCCACGCCGGCATACCCTGCTCGGGATCACTCATCCAACGGTGCAATCCTTTGAAAGCGCGATCTGCCGGCGCTTGGGTGACGGCGGCATCATGTCCGTCGTCCTTGGCCAGCACATCGTCCCACAGATTGGCTCCCAGTTCATGGGGCTCATGACCCTCCTTGCCATGCACGGAACGGGTTTGGCCGCTGCGCACATTGTCGGGCTCGGCCCCCGACTGATGGCTCGACGCCGTGATCTGGTCAGCCTGTCGCACCAGATCATCTTCATCCGCATTCCGCACCCCCAGCAGGTAGCAGTCATCGCGCAGCAGCTGTTGCTGCAAGCGACCACACTGGGCCGCATCGTTGGCCAGTTCATTCGGCGATAGGCCGACATCGATGGCCTGCGCCGCCGCGGTGCCGACGCCTTGGCCAATCACCGCACAAGTGGCCATGACGCGCGTGGTCGCAAAGGCGATGTGCGTCGCCGAAATATTGCGACCGGCAAACATCAGGTTGCTGGGGTTAGTAGCGATACATGACCGCAACGGGATGCCATACAAATACGGCAGGTGGTTCTGCGTGCAGGGCGCGAGGTCGGGCGCGTCCACGCCTTCCGGTGGATGCGTATCAATCGGCCATCCGCCGAAGGCGATCGCATCGGCGAACGGTTCCGATCGCAGCACTTCCCCTTCGCTCAACACATGCTGGCAGACAAAGCGCCGACTCTCGCGTTTGCCGGGTAAAAACCCAAACCACTCCAGCGCCCAGTGGGACGCATCGAGTGCGGATTCGTTCTTCACGTAATTCCAAATCCCCAGCGTGATCGCGAGCAGCTCATCGCGGATCTTCTCGTTGTCCTTGAGGGTATCGAGGCAACCGCCCCACTCGGCCCACCAGTAACCATATTCCAATCCAAGATCTGACTCCGGTTGTCCGTAGGGCCGCAGCTTGAAGTCGCTCTCCTTGAATTTCCGCACCCAGGGCGGCGCCACAAACGGCATGGGTCGATCATGTTTGCGCGCCTGAAACATGATGGTGGACCCCAGGGTTTTGCGGTCGGCCTGGGCAACGGCCAGTCGCTCTTCAAATTCGTCGGCCCCCTCACGCCCCTGTCGAAACGGCGCCCCCGCTTCAACACCGAGCCGACCATCACCCGTCGCATCCACAAACACCTGCGCCCGGATCCGAAACCGGTCCTCCGTGGATGCCCGCGTGGCGGTCACAGACCGGATGCGACCCTCCGTAACCTCGGCCCCATCCACCACCGTGTTGAGCATGAGCTCCAAGTTCGGCTCCTGCCGGCACTTGTCATAGAGAACCAAATCAAAGACCGACGCTGACCGCTGGGGATTGCCGACCGCCAACTCCAGCCGGATCTCTTCCATGATGCCGCCTTCCCGCAGCTCCGTTTCCAACGCCACGCCACCCCGCAACCCCGTCGCCCCAACGATGTGCATGCGCACTTCACTGGAGGCGTTGCCTCCCAGGACGGATCGATCCTGACAAAGAATTACGCGCTTACCCAATCGCGCCGCAGCCAGAGCGCAACACACTCCCGCCATGCCCCCACCCGCAACCAACAGGTCACAATCAAGTTCTTGGCGCGGATCAGCTGTTCGGCTCATGGTAACGTGAAGGGTATGGGACCATGCTCCCACCTCCATAACGACGTCACAACCCTTACCTGATTCCCCCATGTATATTCCCGGCCTGCTTTCGGTGACCTTTCGCAAACTCTCCGCCGATGACATCATCGAACTGTGCGTGCAAAACGGGCTCCTCGCGGTGGAATGGGGTGGCGATATTCACGTGCCGCACGGCGATGTCGCCGAAGCCACCCGCGTGGGTGAGGCATCCCGCGCCGCCGGTCTCACCATCGCCGCTTACGGATCCTACTACCGCTGCGATGTCCATGCCGACCAGCCGGACTTCGCCGACGTGCTCGCGAGCGCTCAGGCTCTCGGGGCTCCCTTGATCCGGGTATGGGCCGGTACGGCTGGATCAGCCGAGACCTCTGAAGCCGACCGCGCGCGCATCATCGCGGACTTGAAACGCATCGGCGAGGCCGCTGCAGCCGCGAACATCGGTATCACAATCGAATTTCACGCCAACACCTTGACCGACGATCCCGACTCCGCGTTGGCGCTGATCGAAGCCGTCGATCATCCCAACGTGAAACTGTATTGGCAGACCAGTAACGGGAAGTCCGCCGACTATTCCGCCCAGGTGCTTGAACGGGTGAAACCACACCTGTCACACCTCCACGTTTTCCACTGGAATTTCGGCGAGGACGGCATCGAACGTCGCGCCCTGTCCGAGGCCTTCGAGATCTGGCAACGCTACCTCCGGTTGGCGCAACCCGCACCGGACGAGACACGTGCGCTCATGTTGGAGTTCGTGAGGGACGATTCTCCCGATCAACTGGCCGATGATGCCCGCACGCTCATCAGGCTGATCGAATCACACGAGCAACAGTTGCAGTGATTCGCTTTCGTTTTCGAGCCTGTCCGCCCACAGGTTCTCGCCTCCCCCTCCCCCTGTTTAACCCACCCGCCTTTTGACCGCCACCCGACTGTCATCAACCGCCTTGGCCGCCATCGGCTTCGCGCTGTTTACTCTCTCCGCCTTCGCCCAACAAGGCGACCGCCCCAACGACCCGCAGCGGCCACCCCCCGAGCATTGGGACATTCCCCCGGCGCCGGCCTTGTCGGTCGAGGAGGCCCTGGAAACGTTCGACCTCGCCCCCGGCTTTAAGATCGAAGTCGTCGCCGCCGATCCTCTCGTCTTCGATCCCGTCGCCATGCAGATCGGGCCCGACGGCCGGATCTGGGTGGTCGAGATGCGCGGCTACATGCCCAATGTCGATGGCATCGGCGAAGATGCCCCCATCGGCACGATCGCGGTCCTGTCCGATGCCGATGGTGACGGCCGGATGGATGAGCGCACGGAATTCGCGGGCGGATTGGTGATGCCCCGCGGCGTGGCGCTCGTCGACGACGGCGTGCTCGTCGCGGCACCGCCCACCCTCTGGCACATGCGCGACACCGACGGCGATGGCGTGGCCGACGAACGCACGGTGGTTTCCGAATCCTACGGAGACCGCCAGAACCCCGAACATACCGCCACTGGTCTGCTCTGGGGCTTGGACAACTGGATCTACAACGCCAACGACGACGAGCGACTTCGGTACAACCAAGGCGAATGGGAATACGCCCCCGCCCCAGACCGCGGCCAGTGGGGCATCGCCCAGGACGACGCCGGTCGACTGTTCTACAATACCAACAGCAGTCCCTTGAAATTCGACCTCTTCCCGGGCGAATACCTATTGCGCAACCCCGACCTTAAGTCGCATGAAGCGATCAACCGCGAAGCCATCGCCAACCACGAGCTTCCCCTTTTCCCCAGTCGGATCACCCCCGGAGTAAACCGCGGCTACCGTATTCTCGACGAAGACGGTTACTTGCCGCACATGACGGCGGCGAGTGCGCCGGTCATCTACCGCGGCAGCGCGTTTCCGGAGGTATTCTATGGCGATGCGTTTATCCCGGAACCGGCCGGCAACCTGATCAAGCGCCTGAAAATCGACCATACGGCCGATGGCGACTGGGTGGGCTCGAATCCCTACGATCACTTCGAGTTTCTCACCTCGACGGACGAGCGGTTCCGCCCGGTAAGTCTCTACAACGGACCCGATGGCGCGCTTTACATCGTCGATATGTATCGGGGCATCATCCAGCACCGGATTTTTGTCACGAGTTTCCTCCGCGCCCAGATCATCGAGCGCGAACTCGAGACCCCTATCGGTATGGGCCGTATTTATCGGGTCGTGCCGAATGACGCCGAGCCCGCCACCGCACCCAATCTCCACACCGCGACGACGGATGAATTGGTCGCGGCGCTCAGTCGTAAAGATGCGTGGTGGCGCGAAACCGCGCAACGCCTGCTCGTCGAACAACGCGACTACACGGCCGTTCCCGCGCTCCAAGAGATCGCCCTCGATCCCACCAACCCCGGGCATCTGAACGCGCTTTGGACCTTGGACGGCATCGGCGCCATCGAGCTTTCCTTTCTCAAAGATCTGACCACGTCGACCACTCCGGAAGGGCGACTCGCCTTGCTCAAACTGAGCGAACCTTGGTTGAGCAGCGGTCACCCCGCCTTCATCGGATACGTGCTCTACGAGCTGAGTGCCGAGGAACCTGAAGTGCGTCGTCAGGCGGTGTTGAGTCTCGGCGAACTGCCCGGACCGGATCGCATTAAACACCTTGCCGAGTTTGCCAGCCGCGGAGACAACCTCGCCGGACTGGACGAAGCCATTGTCAGCGGTCTCGCCGGTCAGGAGATCGCGTTCCTGCAAGGGCTACCGACTCCGCTGCATGCCGCCGGTCTTGGAATCGTGAGCCTCGCGGCCGCGACGGTCATTCATCGCCGGGATACCGGCGAAGTCTCGGCCCTGTTGGATCTGCTGCTCGCTCCCTCTACCGATCCGGCCTTTGCCGTGGCACTGATCGATGGCATCGAAAGCCAGACCCAGAATCGAAAAGGCGATCGTATGCGACTCAGCCTTCCAGTGGAGCCGACCGCGCTGGTTAAATTCGCCGGCAAGGGGAATGCCGCCCTTGCCGTCCGCGCGAACACGTTGCTCGACTACATCGACGGGCCCGCCGCCCAAGCCGCCATGGCGAAGGTCGAGCCCCTCACCGAATCCGAGGAGATTCTATTCAACCAAGGCAAAACCGTCTACGCCCTTTGCGCCGGCTGTCATCAAGCCGACGGCCGCGGCATGAACGGCCTGGCTCCGTCGTTGGTGGGATCAAAGTGGGCAGTCGGTCCCGCCGAGGTCGCCGCCGCCATCGTGCTCAAGGGCAAGGAAGGCGCGCAGCTCGCTATGCCACCGCTCGAATCACTCGATGACACGTCGATCGCCGCGGCACTTACTTTCATCCGGCGTTCCTGGGGCCACACCGAATCGGCAGTGACGCCCGAAATCGTTGCCTCCGCCCGCGAAAAGCACAATTATCACGGTTCGGCTTGGACTGAAGAGTCCCTGGCCGAACTGGCTGCCACTCTGAATCCCTAGACTCCCTATGAAACTCCCCCGTCTGCCCTTGCTGGCCACGCTCCTGGCCACCCTGCTCATCTCCGCCCATGCCGCGCATCACGAAGAAGGCTTCGTTCCCCTGTTTGATGGCGAGTCGCTCGACGGCTGGAAGACCGTCGGTGGCACCGGCAGCTTCAAAGCCAAGGACGACATGATCGTCGGCTACGGCGAAAACGTGAAGGGCAACACCTTCCTGCGCACGGAGAAGACCTTCACCGATTTCGATTTCCGTTTTTCCTACAAGCGGATCGACGGTAACTCGGGCATGATGTTCCGGGCCGCCCAACGCCCCGGCGAAAATGGGCGGGTATTCGGCTACCAATGCGAACACGGCAATCGCCCCGAGCGAGCGTGGTCCGCGGGACTGTATGACGAAGCCCGCCGCGGCTGGCTCCAGCCTCACTCCACCGACCCGCGCGGGCAGGAAGCCTTCACCGCGCAAGGCCAGCGCCTCACCAACTGGCAGGAATGGAACGACGTCCGGATCCTCTGCGAAGGCAACGTCACCAAGATCTGGTTCAACGGCGAACTGCGCACTCACTTCATCGACACCGACAAAGAGCATAATACCCTCGAGGGCTTTTTCGGCCTCCAAGTGCACTCCGGCAAGAAGAGCCTCGTCTACTGGAAGAATCTCCGGATCAAGGAACTGAAGTAACCCGGTTCAACGGTTGCAGGCTCCGACATTCGCGGGGCACTCCTCTCTGCGGTGACATCCCGCTCCATGATCGCCCGATTTTCGCTTTCGCGCATCCTGCTCGGCCTGCCCTTCGCCGCGTGGACGTCCTTGGCCGTCGCGGCGACTGCGCCGGAAACCCCGCCCCCGCACATCGTATTCATCCTCGCCGATGATCTGACCTTTAGCGACACCGGGCCCTACGGCAGCCCCAACGTAAATACCCCGAACCTCGACCAACTGGCGAGTGAAGGTCTCCGCTTTGATCGATGCTTCCAAGCCACCGCGATGTGCTCGCCGACCCGGCACAACCTCTACACCGGATTATATCCGATGCGCTCGGGCGCCTACCCCCAGGCTACCTGGGTTTACCCGGAGGTGAAGAGCATCGCGCATTACCTGCCGCCGCTGGGTTATCGTGTGGCCCTGAACGGCAAGCAACACATCCACCCCAAGTCCGCCTTTCCTTTCGACTACCTCGACGAGGACACCGAGCCGGATCTGGCGGTGGTGGAGTCCTACCTACGGGAAGACCTCGCCACGCCCGCGATGGTCTTTCTCTGTTACCGCGAACCCCACACGCCTTGGGATAGGGGTCAGCCCGATCAATACGATCCGGAATCGTTCGAGCTGCCGCCCAATTTCGTCGATACCCCGCGAACCCGCGAACTCCTCACCCACTACTATGCCGAGATCACCTGGTTGGATGAACAGGTCGGTCAAACCATGGCGATGCTTGATCGCCTCGGCATCGCCGACAACACCCTGCTCATCTTCGCCAGCGAACAAGGCAGCGCCTTCCCCTTCGCCAAATGGACGCAATACGACGCCGGTCTGCGCTCGGCGTTCATCGCCCGCTGGCCGGCGGTCATCCCTCCCGGCACCACCACCGATGCAATGGTCGAATACGTGGACGTCACTCCGACCTTCATCGAACTCGCCGGCGGCGAACCACGGGAAGACCTCGACGGGCGCAGTTTCGCCGCCGTGATTCGGGGAGAAACCAACCATCACAAGGACCACGTATTCGGCCTCCAGACCACCCGCGGCATCACCAGCGGACCCGAACACTATGGCGTGCGGTCCGTGCGTAGTGAGCGCTACAAATACATCATCAATCTCACGCCCGAGGCCACCTTTTCAAACAACGTGACCATGACCGAGCGGAAGTGGTTTTCGTTTTGGAAAACGTGGATCGAAGCCGGCGAAACCGACCCGGTCGCCCACACCAAAGCGCAGCGCTACCTGCACCGCCCGGCCGAAGAACTCTACGACGTCATGGCCGATCCCTTCGAGCAGCACAACCTCGCCGACGATCCGCAACTCGCCGCCACCAAAGCCGACCTGCGCGCCCGATTGAAGGCTTGGATGGCGGACCAAGGCGACGCCGGCCAAGCCGCCGAGATGGCGGCCAACTATCGCAATCTCAAGACCCCCGAAGGCAAAGCCGCCTACCCCTACGACGACTTATCCCAACGACGACGAGACAAGGCCGACTAGCGGTCAAGTAACACGGGGCTTTAGCCGGCGTCTCAGAGTGCCGACTGAAGCACGGCACTACGGCCCTATTTTGCCATCGGTCGTCTCGCTTGATGTCGGGATCGGAGTTGGCAAAACTCGAGTCATTCTCGTCCTGAAAGGCTCCCGGATCGTTTCCTTCTTTCTGGACAGGTTACCTGTTCAGACTAGGTTTTGCCTATGACCCGAACATCTTACACGGAAGCTCGAGACAAACTTGCCTCATTTTGGGACGAAACAGTCTCAACTCGCGAGCCAGTAGTGCTTGATCGGAGAGGGCACGAATCCGTGGTGATGTTGCCGTTGGATGAATGGCGCGGATTGGAAGAGACCGCTCATTTACTCCGTTCTCCTGCCAACGCGCAAAGGCTGCTGGGGGCATTGAAGCGCCTGGAATCGGGACGCGGCAAAAAGATGACGTCGACCGACTTGGCTGCGCGAATCGAAAAATGAGCGAATCTCCTCGGGAATTGGTTTTCGACCGCGATTTCCTCGAGGACCTCACGCATTGGGTAGAGACGGACCGGAAGATAGCCGTCAAAATTCTGAACCTGGTGGAGGCGATTCGCCGTGATCCATTCAAAGGTATCGGGAAGCCCGAACCGTTGAGGCATCTGGGCAGCGGTGTCTGGTCCCGACGGATCACCCAAGAGCATCGTCTCGTCTACATCATCAAAACAGACCGACTACTCTTCGCTCAAGCGCGCTACCACTATTAAACCCCGGCAGGGATGCAGCGCCTCCTCGGGTGGGGCCGGGCTTTAGCCGGCGTCTCAGAGTGCCGGCGGAAGCACGCCACACGGCCCCCTACCTCACCGCAAGTCATCCCAGCGGATGTAACGACCCGTGTTGGAATAGTCTTTCACCGGCGACCCGGCCACCGGGTCGTTGAAGATCTGCTTTTTACCGGCGGCATCTTTGCGAATGGAAAACGCGTCGTAGACTTCTCCCACCGCGTCGATGGCCCGGTAACTCAACTCGTCCGCCGTCACATCAAACACTGCAAAGATCGGGGTGTTGTCGGCGTGACGATCGAGTTTGAAGTCGCCCCCCTGATCATCCCGGTAGGTATCCCATCCTTCGGTTTTGGTCTCGCCACGTTTGGTGGAGGAAGCGGTAACCACAAAGACGGTCTTAACATCGTGCGGCGCCCCGATACCCCATCGAGCC
>CAKZMS010000487.1 GCA_937128785.1 uncultured Opitutaceae bacterium
CTTCGATGCCGACACCTTCTCGGCTTCGCGGTGCACGGATGAGCAAATCGCGGAGATCATCAAATCGGTCTACCACGAGCACGGTTACATCGCTGACCCGCACACGGCCTGCGCGTTTGCGGACCACGACCCGGAGCGGCTGAGTGTGGTATTGGCGACGGCGCACCCCGCGAAGTTTCCCGACACGATCAAACAGGCGATTGGCATCGAGCCGACGCACCCCTCGCTGGAGGCGCTGAAGACGAGGCCGATTGTGAAGCACCCCGTGGCGGCGACCGCCGATGCGATCCGGGGGTTTATTCGAGAACGTGCGGTGTGAGTGTTGGTAACGACCCGCTTCGCCTGACGCACTACCTCGCCTTTGGCTCGAACTTGCTGATGGCCCGTCTGGAAGCGCGAATCGGATCCTTTGCAGTGGTGGGCCGCACGCAGCTAAGCGGCAGATCCCTGCGCTACCACAAAGCGGGTGCGGATGGTTCGGGTAAAGCTGACTGCTTCTGGACCGGACAAGATTCAGATGTGGTTTGGGGGATGGTTTACACCATCGATGCCGTCCAACGCGCCGAGCTGGCGGAAATTGAAGGGGTGGGGAACGGTTACCGCGAAGCGATGGCAACCGTGCGCGTAAACGCTCCAACGGGAACTCGTGAATTGGACGTTTTTTTCTACGAGGCTGAGTCCGAGGCAGTGCGACCGGAATTGCTGCCGTTTGATTGGTATCGAGAGTATATTCTGAAAGGCGCTCAACAGCACCGTTTCGATCCGGACTATGTGGACCTAATTTCCGCCCAACAAGTCATGCCGGATCCGGACCCGGAGCGGTCCCACGGGCATTGGCGGTTGTTGGACGAAACCTCGGGGTAAGTTTCTCGGTGTTCGGGCTGCCGTTTGCCGTTTACGGGTGGGCTCCTTGAGCGGGTTCGGCTGGGGGAGGGCTTCGTCACTCGCCTGCGCATCCGGACCAAATAAGCACATCGATCCATGGAGTTCGAAAGGGGTCGATGCCTCGCTTGCAACGGTGACCTGGAATTGAGGCTGGACAGCCAAGCCGATCGCCCCGAGACACGGTATTTGTGAGCTTTGTCATTATCAGCGCCATTATTATTCGAATTGCCCCGCTTCCCGGGCAGGACGATCTGGCGTAGACGATTTTCACTCACCGCCAATTTTCCTGAAACCCCGGGCCTAGAACCCCGGGGTTTTTTGTTTTGGCGCTTCCGCAATACCACGCAATCTCACCATTCCTGTCATGAACCCATCCCACGTAAAAATCTACGACACCACTCTCCGCGACGGCACCCAAGGAGAGGGGATCAGCTTTTCAGTTACGGACAAGTTGCTCATTGCCGAGCGGTTGGACGCCTTTGGGGTGGATTACATTGAAGGCGGGTTCCCCGGCTCCAATCCCCGGGACATTACCTTTTTCAATGAAGCCAAGGAGTTGAAGTTGAAGCACGCGAAGCTGGCGGCCTTCGGTTCGACCCGGCGGGCGAACACCAAGGCGGAGGAGGATCTGCAGTTAAAAACGCTCCTGGATAGCGGCATGCCGGTCATGACGATCGTGGGTAAGACTTGGGACTTACACGTGACGGAGATTCTGCGCACCACGCTGGAGGAGAATCTGGCGATGATTGAAGATTCGGTCCGCTACCTCGTCGCGCAGGGCAAGGAAGTAATCTACGACGCGGAACACTTTTTCGACGGCTACCGGGCCGATCCCGATTACGCGCTGAAGACGTTGGCGGCTGCGCTGCGTGGGGGGGCGAGCAACCTGACGCTTTGCGACACCAACGGCGGCTCCCTCGTGGACGACTTCAAGGACACCGTTGCCAAAGCCGTGGCTGAATTCGGCGGCGAGAACGTCGGCGTGCATTGCCACAATGATGCGGGCCTGGGCGTGGCGTTGACGCTCGCCGGGGTCTCGGCCGGCGGCACCCTGGTGCAGGGAACGGCCAACGGATACGGCGAGCGCACCGGCAATGCCAACCTGATCACGGTTCTGCCGAGCCTGTTCCTGAAGATGGGCCGCACGGCCAAATGCGCGGAGAACCTGGGCGAATTGCGCGAACTCTCGCTCTACTTTGATGAACTGGCCAACCTGCGTCCGGACACCAAGGCCCCCTACGTCGGAGCCTCGGCCTTCGCCCACAAGGGCGGGCTGCACGCCAATGCGGCGCAAAAGGTGAAGTCCTCCTATGAGCACATCGATCCCGCCGCCATCGGCAATCACACGCGTGTGCTCGTCTCCGACATGGCGGGACGATCCTCGGTCGCCATGAAGGCGCGTGAGCTGGGTCTGGAGATCGATGAAAAAGGGGAGGAAATCAAATCGTTGATCGAGCGCCTGAAGGACCTCGTGTTTCAGGGCTATGAGTTGG
>CAKZMS010000488.1 GCA_937128785.1 uncultured Opitutaceae bacterium
AAAGCGCTGGGCTATCAAGTCGTCGCCTTCGGCAAGGTCGCCCACGGCAAGGATGCGGCGCGCCACGGATTTGATTATTTTGAACATCCGCGCCTCAACTTTGAGTCCATCGACAACTGGCTAAGCGAGCGCGATCCTACCCGTCCTGTCCTGCTGTTTGTCGGCACCGTCGCCCCGCATGTGCCTTGGCCGGCCAATGATGGCTACGATCCGGCCAAAGTGGTCGTGCCTCCGTTTCACATCGACACCGCCGACACTCGGCTTTTCCGGGCGCGCTACTACACGGACGTGACCTCCGGAGATACCGACTTCGCCCGCACCCGGGAAATCGTCACCCGTCAACTGGGCGAGGACATCCTCACCGTCATGTCCTCCGACCACGGCGGCCAATGGCCTTTCGGTAAATGGAATCTCTACGATGAAGGCACCCGCGTGCCGCTGATCTTTTCCTGGCCGGGGCATATCGAGGCCGGCACCCGATCCCACGCCATGGTGAGCTGGTTGGATTTGTTACCCACTTTGCTCCACGCCGCCGGCGGAATTCTGCCCGACAATCTCGATGGACGATCTTTTGCCCGAGTGTTGCGAGACCCCACTCTACCGCATCGCGACCTCATCTTTACCACTCACGACAACGACGGTCGGCAGAATGTCTACCCCATCAGATCCGTTCGCAGCGAACGGTGGAAATACATCCGCAATCTGCAGCCCGGCTGGATTCAATCCGACCACTCCTATCGCTATCGGAAAGACAACGCCGGGGCGTATTTTTGGTCTTGGGAGGAAGCGGCCCGCACCGATCCTCACGCTGCTCTCATCCTGAACCGCTTTCTGCAGCGCCCCGGAGAAGAGCTCTACAATTTGCAGACCGATCCCGACGAACTGAACAACCTCGCCGCCGACCCTGGCTACGCGGACATCCTGCTCACGCTGCGCGACGAGCTCGATGCCTGGATGAAGCAGCAAGGCGACGACGGCGAAGTGGAGCCCGAACCCTGGCTTCCCGGCCAACCCGACCTGCTGGAGCCTCGCTCCTTCTGGCCGCCCTACTACAGCCCGTAACCGGATATACGCGGCCGAACGAGGAGGGCTCGCCCGGTATGACTGTCCTATAGAGAGTCATCTTGGGGAGGTTGATGCTCCTCGAGTTTGAGCCTGTTCTGACGGGATTACCCCGATGAGCATACGATTCGCGAAATGGCGTTTGGCTTG
>CAKZMS010000489.1 GCA_937128785.1 uncultured Opitutaceae bacterium
TCAGTTTGTCGAAATGAGTCGGCAGACAGGGATCGATTTTCAGTCCGTCGAAATTAGGTTTGATTCCGACCATCCAGTCATAAACCAGCCGCATTCCATAAGCAGTTGAGCCGGTGAGGAATGAGTCCTTGCCGCGGAAAGGAAAGCCAGGAATTCGCTCCCAGACGTTCACAACCGCGTAGGGTGGAGTCATGGTCTGGGTTGTTGGGTGAATCTCTTGGTCGTAAGGCAGCAGGCAGCGCAGCGATTCGAAAAGGATGTCTCCGGCACCGATCGCCGAAAGAGCCCGACCGAGGAAGCCGTGAGACCCATGATTGTAAGGATTAGCGTGTTCTGATCGGCCAGATGGTGAATCGCCCGAAGACATGCGACCGATGTGAGGAAAGGTTTCTTTTTCGAACCCCGGCCATTGCAGGTGGTAGCCCGCGTCGCACTTCAACTCCTTGAGGATAGTAAGCGCTTTCGCAGCTTGGGCGGCATCCAACGCTCCGGCAATGATCCCCCAGTAAGTGGCTGGGGCAAAAACTCGGCGCTCTCCGTCTGGGTCTTTGTTGGTAAAAAACCAGATGCCGTCATCGTTGAAGATGCCATTGAAATAGCCGTCCTCGTTCAATGCATGCTCGCAGGCGGCGCCGATAAAAGCGGTTCTGGCGATCTCGACTCTATCGAGATTCACCTTGACCAAAGACTGATAGGTAAGCCCGCGATTGTTCAGTGCACGCAAGATTTCTGAAACCAAGCGTAAGGCATGAGCAACTTGGAAGGTGGTGGTCACGCACTCGCCGCGACCTTTCAGGCCAGCGTGGTTGATGGCATCCATCCAACCTCCTTCGCGAATCTTCACGAGCCCGTGCTCTCCGATGTTTTCGGACTCGAGGTAGTAGTCAGCGATCCGGATTATATGATCGAGCACACTGCTGGTATTCTCTGCCGGCTCGTTGAGCCAGGGCACCCTCGACTTCATGATTTCGTAGTCATGGGTGTTTACGAGGTAGGCGTGTATCAGTTCACAGAATACAGCACCCGCATCCACCGTCGGACGAATGTCTCGTTCACTCCCACCGTGTCCTTTGGCGGAAAAGTTGCGAGGGATGCGACCGGACAACTCCTGACAGGAAAGCTCAGTGAGAATGAGTTTACGGGTATAATCGGGATCGATCGGCACCAAGGCGGTGAAATCGTTGGCCGCATCGCGGCCTCCTCGCATGCCGTGAGGCCAGCCCCGGTCCAGTGAACAGGCCCAGTTTAGTTGCAGTGGAAGCCAGTGGTTGACGTAGGCATCGAGCGCGCGGTCCGGACTTGAAAGAGTCCGTTTTTGGAAGGTCCGGTTGTGCCTCGAAGAAACCTCGTCAAGGTATCGATCAAATGATTCGCTTGTGAGAGAGATTCGCTGAGACGAGATTTCTTCCTCAGGGGGGAGACTGGATGCACCTTTGGTGTCTAGCCAAGTGAATGCCTGGTTGATGCTCCAAGCCTCCCCAGCCTTCATCGTTTTCCGATAGTGCAGGTTGCAGGATTGGGGATAAGCGAACAACCGACTCGCGCCCTTGGTTTCGTCCAACGAGTAGTCCTGATTCGCGGGAAGGTCCAGGCCTGCGTGGTGAAGCGCATCCGGGCGGTCAAAGGTCCCTCCGCCGACAAATTTTTCATAGCTCACTCCAGCTGAAATCAAACCCTTATCGGTCGACTCAAATAGGGCAGCTCTTCTTTTGGTTGGCTCACAGGTGGGGCTTCGGAGCTGAACCCCAAACCCGGCGAGTTCAGTCTTCGAGGAGTGGAAGTAACCTGTTTCGGTATACCACTCCGGTTTATCCCAAGCATTCATCCGCCCCCAGCGGAACGCGTGGTGCATGATTGAATGTAGGTTGAGACGCAGCTCGGAGTTTCGGCGATTCTCGAGCGAGAGTCTTACGCAAATAGCAGGATGATTTTCGGGAATGAAGACCTCGGTTTTGCATGACACCCCCTCTTCGACGAATTGGTAGATGGCCTTGCTGGGAGTGAATTTTACCGAGTAGTCGAGAGGAACGTAGGTGGGGTGATGAAGCCGGAGATTGGGTCGGAAAAAATTACTGAATGGTCCGTGTTCGAAATCAGGTGAACTCAGCCAGCACAACCAAGGTGAGCTGCGTTGGAATCGATCTCTCGCCAACATCACGATATCGTGGGGAGGAAAGGCTTGGGCATACGAGAGACCGAACTGATCGACCCGGAGCAACATCTGCCGGTTTTGGTAAATGTAGTTCCAATCGCTGGGGAGATTCGGGGTGGCTATCTCATAACTCGCCGGCTCTCCTAGAAAAGAACCGTAGGGTAGCGTCGGAGTTTCCTCGATCCCGGAGATCGGTTGGGGAAGGGGACGGATTGCCAGATCTGGAATGCCCGGTGAGCTCGGTTTGATTTCGGTCGAATCAATGGAGATGTGGGGCAGGGCCATGGTTGCAAAAGTTCGGACGAGGCGACGCTGATGAATCAGGTCTGATTGGGTTCGGCGGACTGGGCGTCGATCTGCTGCTCAAGTTCTTTCTCCACGCGGCCATCGATCTTGTAGAAAAGG
>CAKZMS010000490.1 GCA_937128785.1 uncultured Opitutaceae bacterium
AATCATCACAAAACGGGCCTGAGGATGGGTGGAGAGCAGTTCCTTGAAGGCCAGCAGGCAGACGGGCAGTGACTTTTCGAAAGAGACGCGGCCTAGATAGAGGAAGGTGGGTTCATCGGTCAGCCCATACTCTGCTCGCAGGGCGCGAACTTCTTCGTCGGTCGCGGGTTCGGGCGTGGGCATGCCGTTGGAGACCACCACGGAATCGACCTGTTTGAGTTTGAGGTGACTCTGCACCGAAGTCGAAGGCGCGATGGTCGCGGTGCAGCGGCGGTAGAAGAAAGCCGAGTAGCGCCCCATGGCCCGCTGGATGAACTGCCAATTGGGCCAGGGAAAGTGGTGCACATAGCGAGGGTCATCCCAAAAGGTGTGAAAAGTGCCGATCGTGGGGATCTTCAGTCGCCATGCCGCGAAAATGCCCGCCCAGCCCGTGCCCCACTCGGTATGCACGTGGCTTGCGTCGGGCTGGAATTTACGCAAGTCCTTCATGGTGGGCCACAGCACGGGGAAAACCACATTGAGGTTGGGTTGACCACCCCAAGGCAGGGAAAAGGGCACGTTGCGGACGGTCACCGATTCATGCAGCTCGTCGGTCTCCGAGGTCTGCGGGCGTTCATGGGTGGACCCCGGGCTGTAGATTCTCACCTGTTGGCCCTGACGGGCCTGGGCGTTGACCTGGTTCGCGGCCGCGAACGTCGCCCCACAGATGTAGGGCAAAAAGCTGTCGGTAAAAACGGCGATGCGCATGAAGCCATTGAAGCAAACGTTCTCGGGCGCATAATCCAAGGTGAAACCGATCTCAGAGCTCTGGTTTCCTCCCGATCCCAATGTTCGTATTACGAACATTGGGATCGGGAGTGGGTTGGGATCGGGTCGGGAGTGACAGGGCCGCGGTTCGCGTGGGGTGGAACCCATGGGTTGACCCGGGGTCGAGGGAGAGGGAGGGTCACATTTCCTCTTTTCGTAGTATATTCGTGAATACGTTCTCAAAGTTCATTCTGGTTGTCGGGCTGATCTCGACGTCGGTGCAAGGGACGAGCCCCCTCGGATTGGATCCGGCGCTGGATGGCCGGATTCATGCGGCGCTGGAGGCGAACTACCGCATGGACTTTGCGCAGGGGGCTGCCGAACTGGCGGCCGTAGGCGATTTCGCGGAGGAGCATCCGTTGATCGCGTTTGGCGACTTGCTGATCGAATGGTGGAAGGTAACGGCCGCGGTGTGGGAGGAAGATCGGGACCGCTGTGAACCGATGTTGGCGGCGGTAGATCGGAGTCTGGCCGCGGCCGAAAAGTTGATCGAGGCAGGCGATCCGACCGGGGAGGGTCATCTGGTAAAGGGCGCCACGCTGGGACTACTGGGCCGTCGGCACATCAAAAACCGGCACTGGATGAAGTCCTATTTCATCGGCAAAGAGGCTAAGGCCAATTTGGAACGAGCGCTCGAAATCAACCCCGCATTGCACGACGCCAATTCAGGTATCGGCATCTATGATTACTTCGTCGCCAAACTGCCGGGCATCGTCCGGTGGCTGGCCTTTTCGGGACAGACGGCCGATCCCGCCGAAGGCATGCGCAAGGTGGAGCATGCGCTGGCGAACGGCACCTACACCGTAGTGGGAACCAAGGCAGCGCTTTCGCTGATCTTTATTCGGAATGAACTGAATCCCGCGCAGGCGAAAACGCTCATCGACGAGCTGCTAGCCGACCATCCGCATAGTCCGTTCTTTGGCAGCCTGCGGCTGATCGCGCTCTACGACCTTAACCGGGCTGGTGAACTGGCGGCCGAGGCGGAGCGACAGGCGGCGTTGTTGGAGGCAGGGCATTACCCGGCGGAGCGGGCGGCACAGATTCATTTTGCGCGAGGCCTCGCCGAATTCCGCCAGCAGAACTGGGCGGCCGCCGATGCGGCTTATGCGCAGGCCGTGGCCAAGGGGCATGAGTCAGATCCGTTCGCGACGTGGGCACGATTACACCGGGCCAACATCCTGGATGTGCAGGGCAAACGCCGCGAAGCTCGGGCTGCCTACCGCGAAGTGCGCAAGATGCTCAATCGCTGGGGCACGGAGCGGCTGGCCGATCGCTATCTGGGCGATGCGTTTGATCCGGCGGTGCATCAGGTGCGTTTGTTGCCGGACGGTTAGGGCACAAAAAATCCCGCAGACCAAAGCCGGGCGGGATTTTCCAAAATCAGCCGGGAACTCCCGGGCGATCTCAATGGTGGTGATGCTCGTGGGTGGGATAGTAGACGAAGAGCTTTTCTACCGCAGCCTTGAGGGCTTCACCCGCGGCGGAGTCCGCGCTTTGCTTCGCTTTCATGGCGGCGACGATCACGGCGTGGTGGTCTTTGAGCCGTTGCACGTAGTCCTCTTGGGATGCTTTCACCCGTTGGGTAAGGAAGTAGTCGGCCATGACGAAGATTACGTTTTGGGCGTGTGACTCCTTGTTGTTCACCCAGCGCACGAGTTGCTGGTGGCTTTGGGCGTCGGTTTTGCCGCTGAGGTCGGCGATCATGTTGCCGGCCTTGATCACGGTTTCGGCGTCCTGCAGCAGCGCATCCACTTTGGCGTGGTCGTCGTAGATGCCGCAGGGGACCTGGCAGTGGGCAGAGGCAGAATGGGCGGAGAAGAGGAGGCCGGCGAGGGCCACCAGGGTAACAAGGCGGGAAGAGAGTGTTTTCATGGGCCCCGTATGTTTGCCGTACGAAGGCGGCCGCGTCAAACCACCGTCGCAAGATGGCGCATCTCGGGGAGAATTTAACCAATATGGTTAAAGTCTCCCCCCTGCTCGAGAGCGACAATGCTGCATCATTTTGGGTGGGGGCTTGCGGAGGAGGCGTGGGTCGGCTTGATCAGCGAGATGATTATGCGAATCGTGGGCGGTTTGATACTGGTGGTTGGACTGGCGTTGCCTCTCCGGGCAGGGGAAATGGCGGATCTGGTGGCGGCGGTGGGACTGCAGGAACTGGCCGACACCTTCGATCCGGCCAAGGCGGACCGGATTCTGGGCGAGTATGGGACGAGTATCACGGAACCGGATGAACGGATCGCGGCCGCCGTCTTGGTGGCCATGGGGATGGTGCACGATTTGATTTTGGATGACCCGAAACGACGGGCAAAAATGCTGCAAGGGTGGGAAAACCCCACGCAGGAGACCGCCGGGGTATTCGAAATGGCGTTGGCCCGACCCTCGGGGATCATGCGGGTAAAGTCGATTGGCGGACATGAGGCCCTGCGACAGGATGCGGCGTTGATGGCGGCACTCGATGAGGCGATTGGGGAAGAAGTGCTTACAGGCTACGGATTGCGGCCGCGCAACGTCAGTGCTCCGACGGCGGCCGAGCGCACCTTGATCTACTCCCACAGCAGTCTGTCGCACGTGAAGCAATTGATCGGGTTGATGGCCAGTGAGGGTCTGAAGGGGCGGGTCATGATCGCACCCAAAGTGGCGGCATTTGTGTTTCGAGAGGGGTGGGGCGAGCGGCCTGACTGGATCAATGAATTGGGCGATGGCATCTACGTGGCGCAGGGCCCGGAGATGTTGGTGCACTTTGAACTGGCGACACCGGAGGACCGGCAACGATTTGATGAATTGGTGGAGCGTTACGCGAAGAAGGACTCGGAGGATGAAACCGGGAATTTGGTCCGTTCCTGGTGGCAGCCCTTTTACTACGGGGAGACTGCGGCCGACGACTTCGAGCCGATTTCTCGGGTGACCCTCTACGGCGACAAAGTAGAGGCCTCGCTGCTGATGTTGCCCGAGCGGGAAGAAATCGTGCAGTCGTATTTCGCCGATGCGGAGTGGGAGTTGAAGACGGATACGATCTGGGTGAATCCGCCGTTCTTCCGCTTCCTCCAAGGCGGATTCAAATAGTCAGTGTTGGCAACTTGCTACCAAATCACGTCGACGGGGTAATCCGGAAAATGTCGGTCACCGGAAATGATAGGCACATTCAATGAATGGGCGGTGGAAATAAGTAGCCGATCGAATGGATCGGAATGATGATTAGGAAGATCGGCCGTATGAAAAAGTGCGCGGTCGGATATCGGTTCATAGGTCAAGTCCGACTCCTGGATTCGTTTGCGCAGATACTTCTCGGGCGTATCGGGCAGGGGCAGTTTTCCGAGGTGATTTTTTAGGCAAATCTCCCAGGTCGAGACCTGGCTGAAGAACAGAACGTTAGTCGGGTCCTCGATTAAAACCCGGGCATTGCGGCCCAACCGTTCGGGGGCGATCCAGAGGAAAAGGGCGGCTTGGGTATCAAGGAGTAGCTTCACTTTGAGCCATCAAACAGGTCGGAGATCTCTGCATTGGTGGCCGGAGAATCCCAGTCTGCGGCGAGCTCAATTTTGCCAACGTCCTGACCTAATTTGCGTCGCTGCGACGAGGGGCGACGGGATTTGGCGAGAGGGCGCAGCTCGGCAAACGGTTTGTTTCGATCACAAATGATGACGGTTTCGCCGGCTTTCACCTGTTTGGCGTAGCGCGACAGATTCGCTTTGGCTTCGTGGAGGTTGACCTTCAGCATCCCACCAACCTAGTTCAGTCCAGTAGTTGGTCAAGTAGCGACTGGAGCGGCTGCACCAGACCGAGCTGGTGATGGATGCTGACTAGGGCTTCGAGGACCATGCGTTCGCCGGCGCCGACTTCGAGATCGGTGCCCCACGCGGCGCCGTAGCCGCCCTCGGTGGTGGCCTTTAGCGTCGGGATATACCAATTGAGTTCGTTAGTGACGCCCAACACCCAGGTGGCCGCCGTCGGGCTCTGGGATTTGAGGTCCAAACCGAGCTGGACGAACAACTCGCCGGGGAAAGTCGCCATGGCGAAATCATCGCCCAGCAGGATGGTGTTCACTTCGATTTGACGATCCTTGGCTCCCTCGGGACCCGCCGCACGATCCGCCATCGGCAGGAAACTTTGGCCATAGCGGACCGTCGGATCAGCATCGAAATCGTTGATGTCCTCAATCGTTTCGATGACTTCATTGGCCAGCAGGTGCCCGGTGATCTTCACCTGGGCGAACACTTCGTCCGGGGTGGCGTAGCGAAACATATCGGCGTCGAAGGGATTGATGTCTCCCGCTGCGCCCATGAAGAAAATACAGCGACCGCCGACGGCCTCCTCGATTTCGCGAGCCATCACGCCGGGGTAGTCGGCGGAGATGATCAGCTCGCTGAAGTTCATGCTGATGACCGGGTGCACGGCGTAATTGACGAGGGTGGCAATGACGTCGTGGGTCTCGGCGTGTTGGACCACGAGAACGCCCACTTCGGGGTCGGTGGGACCGGAGGGGATGCGATCGCGGTTGTTCCACATCATCTCGACGGAACCATCTTCCTGCACAATCCGCCGGTTGTAGCCCAAGTGCTGTTCACCGCTGCCAAACCCGATCCGAGCGGGGGCGAGGTTGGCCTGAGCTTGGACCGCGGCGTCGAGAATGAGGGGCAACGTGCGCTGCGCGTGAGCTTCCGAGGATCGGCCGGAGCCGTGGGTGTGCGTGACGACGCAGATGACGTTGGCAATGCCGGTGCGCTCCCGAACGCCGGCTCGAATGTCGTCCATATTTTCAGCGCCGATTTGGTCGAGCGAAACGATGGCGAGCTGGTCGGAACCGTTTTGGAATACGATGATGTTGGCGGCGAGCGGGTCGTGGATTTTCTCCACGGCGACGTCCTTTCCGCCCATGGCTGTCATCATCTCACCTGGCAGTGGGGTGATGTCGGTGTGGGCGACTCCCGCCTGAAACTCAGCGCCTAGCGGCACGGTGGCGGTTAAGGTCAACAATGCGGCGAGAAGGAGGGGTTTCATGATTCGATCGGTGGCGACTTTACGTAGCTAGGCAACGGGTGGCCATCTCGCGCAGGACGTCTTCCTGCTCGTTGGGTCGCTTGATGATTTCGGCGAACGCGTTGATCAATTCCTGTTGGTTGTCGATCAGGCGACGGGTGGTCGGCAGCCGGCCACCGCTGGCGAGCTTGCCGACATACCAAGCGTTCTGGGTGAAGAGATTGTAGGCGCTCTTGCTGGTCGCACCGACGAACTTGTCCGAGTGCTTGTCGGCGGCCGTTTTGAGTCCGTCGAGACCGCGGCCTCCCAGCCGCGCGTCGCCCGCGTCAATCAAGGCGCGCACTTGCAGCAGGATGCGGTTGCGATTCTGCAATGCGCTGATGATGGGACGGGCATCACCGCCGGAAAAGAAGTGCCGGTGCAGCGCGGCGAGCGTCCATTTAATGTCGCCGCTGAAAAAGGCCTCGGCGGCTTCGAAGAAATCACCCTCGGCGACATTGGGCGTGAGCTCAGCCACGGCCTCTTCGGTGATGGGCTGGCCTTCGTCGACGTAGGACGACAGCTTGCGCACCTCTTCGATGAGGAGGCGGGTATTGGCGCCGATCTTGGTGAGCATGAGCTCGATCGCGCCGGGTTCGATGGCGACGTCGAGTTGCTTGGCCTCGGCCATGAGCACGCCGCCGAGAGCCGAGGCATCTCCGTCGCCGCCGATCAGGGTAAAGTCGCCGTTCTTCTCCGCCCACTTGGGAAAGGCGCGGCGTCGGTCGATGGGCGAGGCAGTGATGAGCACGGCGACATTCGCGGGGTCGTTGGCTTCGAGTAGGCGTTGAACTTCCTCCACCTGTTTGAGGGTGCTTTCGGCGCGACCGGTGACGGAGTCGGCCAGAAAGTTGACGTCCTTAAGCCAGACGAGGCGGCGACCGCCGAACATGGAAATCGTCTGCAGGGCTTCGCGGAAGCGGTTCACCGCGGCTTCGACTTCGGCGACGTTGGCGGCATAGCCACTGATGGTCTCCCGGGAGAACTCGTCGTCGATCTCCTTGGCCAGCTCATCGTAGCGCTCACGACCCAGTCGACCGACGAGAAAGTCGTCGGGGCCGCAGATGAAGATGAACGGTTTGGCGTCGGGCATGGGGGTGGGGAGCAAGGAGGTTGTTGGGCGATGGCGGCGGGGTGAAGTGCGAAAAGCAATTGGCGGCGGATTGATGGCAGTTGCCAACGGGCGGGGGAGCGGTGACACCGGACGCATGCTATTTTCTTTGCCCGCCAATCCCGTTTTGCGCGTCTGCGCTGCATCATGACCGGGGATACGGAATTTGAGACCCCGAAATCGGTGCTGGTCGTGGGGGTGCTGATGGTGGGGGTGACGCTGCTGTTTGTGCATCGATTCGCCGGCACCGTCATGACCGAGCTGGCAACCGAAGTGGTGGGCGACGACGAGAGTTGGCGTTATCGAGGAATGTCGACCCTGTGGGTGCTGGGCGGATTGTTGGGGGCATTGGGAGCGGCGATGCGGTTTCGCCTCGAAGTATGGCGCAGCAGTCTGAGCTGGGGATTACGGGCCTGCAGTATGGCCGCGGTATTGGCCGTGATGGCGGAAAACTGGACGGTGCTACTGATCGCGAGTTTTGCGACGGGAGCGAGTGCCGGCTGGTTGTTGACGGTTCTGACCACCGGCATGCGGGCTTCGGTGGGCACATTGCGGTTGGGGGTGATCGTGGGAGTGGGCTTTGCACTATCCGTGGGCCTGAGCGAGGCGGCGTTACGGTTGGCGGCGATGTTCGGTGATCCGATCAAGGGTGGTGGGGTCGTGGTAGCATTGCTCGTGGCGGCCAGTTCGGTTGTCGCGCCGTTTCTGACGCCGCAGGAACCCTCGATGGCAATGGAGCCGGAATACCGGGGGCGCGGACTCTTGATTCAATGGCTCGTGCTGACGGCAATTGCGGTCGGTATCACTGCTGCCGGGAGCGGAGCGCTGGCGCCGCCCCTTTGGTGGTGGTTGGCTCTGGCGGTTGCCCCCATGCTGGGCGGTTGGTTGGATGCCGGTCAGCGCCGCTGGCCGTTGATTGCGGCGATCGGGTTGGTGGCGGTGGCGTTGTCCGGGGTGGTGGGAGGCTTTCTCGCCGGCGGGCTTACCTTGTTGGCGGGAACGCTGCTGACGGTTTGCGCGATCTATTTCGCGGCTCGTGGGGGGCGCGTCTGGGTCGCGGCCGGCACGATGGCCTGGGTCGTGTTTCTCGGCCCCTATGTGGTCGGATTGTTCGCCGCTTAGCTCACCAACGTTGGGGTGCAATTCACCTCACTGGTGATCGAATTCGCGATGAAGCACGCGTCATGGGCGGCGTGATGGAGAGCGTCCAATGCTTCAGCGGTGGGTTGCTTTTCACCAACGAATTTGGTGGCGGGGCGGAGTTCGATTCGACTGATGGCGGGTTTGCCCGCGGCGTTCTTTTCGAGAAACCCCTCGGCGTCATCGGTGTAGGATTCGACCACATAGCCTTTGACGCGGGCGAGATGGAGGAACCACAGAAAGTGACAGCTGGATACGCTGGCGACGAATGCCTCTTCAGGGTCGACGGCGGCGGGGTCGGACCACGGAGTGGGCACAACTGCGGGGCTGGGCGATCCGGGGACGGTGAGGCCGCCGTCAAAATTCCACTGGTGGGCGCGGGAGTAGCGGTTGGTGGCGAAGTCGTCGCCGGCATTCAGCGACCAAGTGAGTTGTGCGTTGTGGGAGGACATGGGCCGGGACAGAAGTATCCCACCGTCGCCAAGGCTTTGGCGGGCAGGCAAGTAACAAGGGAGAGAACGGCCGGAAGGTGGCGGGTCGCAAAAAGTGACGCCGACCCCGTGGGTCAGAAAAGATCAAATTGAGAGCCGGGAGCTTCGCCGCGGGGGGTGAGGCAGGCGGGGCCTTCCACGCGGGAGGAGTTTACGTAGGTATCGAGCGGGGTTTCCTTGAGGCGCTCGGCGGGGAATTGGGTGATCATGGCAGTCGGATCAGCCAGATCCGGGTCGAGCCACTCGGATGCCGTCGTTTCGTCGAGGAGGACGGGCATGCGGTTGTGGATGCGACCCAACATGGGATTGGGCGTGGTGGTGATGACGGTGACGCTCTCGATCACGGTATCATCAATCGGGTCAATCCAGCGGTCCCAGAGTCCGGCGAAGGCGAGAGGTCCGCCGTCGTTGCGTTGGAATAGCCAGGGTAGGCGTTCCTTGCCTTGTTTCTCCCACTCGAAGAATCCGGTGGCGGGAATGAGGCAGCGCTGCCCTTTTTTCCAAGCGGTGCGGAATGAGGGTTTTTCCGCGATGGTCTCTCCGCGGGCGTTGATGAGCGGGGCGGACGAAGCGCTGCCTGCTTTGGACCAATGGGGAATCAGCCCCCATCGCAAGGAGGCTGCCTCTTGGTGGCGGAACGTGACCACGTCGGTCGAGGGAGCGATGTTGTAGCGATCCTTGCCGCCGGCCATTGCTTCATCGATCGGAATGCCGAGCTTTTTGCTCAGGTTGATGGCATCGCCTAAATTGAGGGTGAAACGGCTGCACATGGCGCGGGGCGAAGTATCAAGTAGCAGGTAGCAAGTATCAAGCAGACCCGTGAGGATGGCCTCACCGGAGGCTGTCGCTAGTTTAACCATATTGGTTAAACTATAGAAGTTCTCAGGTTCACAATAAATCCAGTTGGGTGCCGCCGGGCCGGCGGAAGTCGGCGGCATTGAGTTCGGGTAGGTCGGGGGGCAGGCCGGCGCGGCGGCGGGCGGCGACGAAGAGGTTACGGATGTTGTCGGCGTGGATGCCTTCGCCGCGCATGCGGGTGCGCCACTCGGTGACGTTGAGTTCGCCGCCGCGAATTTCCCGCACGCGGGAGAGGATGCGATCGGCCTTGGTGGGCACATGGGTTTCGAGCCAATCGGTGAAGAGGGTTTTCAACTGAAAGGGGAGGCGCAAGACGATCATCGACGCGGACTTCGCTCCGGCTTCAGCGGCCGCGTTGATGATGGCCGGCATTTCATGGTCGGTGAGCCCGGGGATGATGGGCGCGATCATGACCCCGACCGGCACGCCGGCGGCGCTGAGTCGGCGGATCGCTTCGAGGCGCGCCTGAGGCCGGGAGGCGCGGGGCTCGAGTTGGCCGGAGAGTTCGGCATCCAAGGTGGTCATGGTGAGCAACACGCCCACGCCGTTCCACTTGGCGAAATCCGCCAGCAGGTCGACGTCGCGGGTGATGAGCCGATTCTTCGTGATCAGGCTCACGGGATTGCGCAGTTCGAGCGCGACCTCGAGACACTGTCGCGTGATTTTGAAGTGGCGCTCCGCTGGTTGGTAGCAATCGGTCGCGCCGCTGAAAGCGATGGGTTCGGGTTGCCAGGAGCGTTTGCTCAATTCGGCGCGCAGCAGTTCCGGGGCACGACGTTTGACCATGATCTTGGTCTCAAAATCCAGGCCGCTGCTGAACCCGAGGTATTCATGGTAGGGCCGCGCGAAACAGTAGGCGCAGCCGTGTTCACAGCCCCGGTAGGGATTGACGCCGTAGGTGTAGGGGACGTCCGGGCTGTCGTTGCGGGAAAGAATGGACTGGCTGTCGTCGTCGTAGAACTGGGTTTGCGGCCCGGGGCGAATCACGTCCTCAGGGGCGAGGTCGGCCTCGGCGGCTTCGTCAATGTCCACTCGCAGGGGAGTGAACCGATTGGGTGGATTGATGGGCGTGCCGCGACCCTTGCCGGCGTGGCGAGGCAGGTGAGAGGAGGAAGGGTCCGAGGAAGACGACACGGTCAAAACTATGGTATCCGGGCGCAAAATGCCAGCGGAGCGTTGGAGTGAGTTTAACCAATATGGTTAAACTATCGGCAAGGGACTGTCCGGGATTAGGGGTGACGGGAAGGTTGCGGTGGCACTTTTGGCGCGGCAGGTTGTCCGGCTCATTTAGCAGATGATTCGAAACGCGTTCATCCTTCTCACTGCCCTCGCGGCTGCCGGCGCCGTCCTGGCCCCGCCTGTTTCGACTACGCGTGCGGCCTGCGCGCTGAAGGACTTGCTGGTGCTGCAGCGGGAGCTGTTGGCCCGGGCGGCCGAGGCGGAGGTGCAGGAAGATGTCGAGCAGCTGCGCCCGCGTTTGCAGGATCTGGTGTTTGAGTGGGAGGACTATCTGCAGAATTATCCGAAGAAACCGGAGGGTTACATCGCCTACTCCATGCTGCTGGGCAACCCGCTGGTGGATGAGCGCAAGCGAGCCAAAGCACTGCTCCTCCGCGCCAACGAATTGGATGCCGACCAGCCGATCGTGAAGAACCAGTTGGGCAAATACCTCGCCGAAG
>CAKZMS010000491.1 GCA_937128785.1 uncultured Opitutaceae bacterium
CGCAAATACGACTCGGTCGTGCAAGTGAACACCCAGCGCCGCAGCTGGCCGATCTATGGGAAGGTGAAAAAGGAATTCATCGAGTCTGGGCGGCTTGGAAAAATTGGATTAGTGGAGACCTACTGCTTCATCGGCATGGGACGGGGAGGCTCATCGGAGGCTGCCCCGGTGCCGGGCCATATGGATTACGACGCGTGGACGGGCCCGGCGCCCATGCTGCCGTTCAAACGTCGGAAAGAGAGCCGCGGTTGGCGTCGCTACCAAGCCTACGGCAATGGCATCGTGGGCGACATGGCCGTGCACCAAGTCGACGTGGCGCGCTGGATGATGGGCCTCGGGTGGCCGACCAAGATCAGTTCGACCGGGGGGATTCGTTTTCCGGAGGACTCCGACGCCACCACCACGGATCACCAGCACTGCGTTTTCGAATATCCGGATCTCACGATGACCTGGGAGCACCGCACCTGGGGCACGCCGTTGCGCAAGTCCAACCACTGGTCGGACAACTGGGGCGTGCGCTTCATCGGCACGGCCGGCACCGTCGACGTCACGCAGCTGCACTACACCTTCACGCCGACCGGGAGCGGGGAGGTGGAAACGCATCACGTGCTTTCCCCCGATGGGGATCCGGCCAATGCCGATTTCCGCAAAGACTACCTGCCGCAGGACGCTGCCGAGGATCAACACGCGCATGACTTCATGGCGGCGCGGGCATCACGGGGGCGCCCGGTCGCGGATATCGAGGAGGGCCATATCTCCAGCGCGAGTTGCCAGTTGGCCAATGTCGCCTTGGAGCTCGGTCGCCCGGTTCGCTACGATCCGGTGACCCGCACGGTCCCTGGCGATCCCGAAGCGACCAAGCTGCTCGCCCGCAACTACCGCGAAGGCTACGAGCATCCGGACCCGACGAAGGTCTAGCGGAGCCAGGTGGGCGTTAGTCTCGGTTCAAAGTCGGCACGCGAAACGCCAATCGAGCCCGCGCCGCCCGGGCGCGGGAGTGGCAGCCTTCCTCGTGATCATTGATCAAACCCATGGCTTGCATGAAGGCATACATGGTGGTGGGTCCGACAAACTTCCAACCACGCTTTTTCAGGTCCTTGGACAATGCGATGGACTCAGCGGAAGTGGTCTGGGATTGCGGGGCGGGCAGTGATTTTGCGTCGGGCTCGAAACTCCAAAAATAGGCGGCGAGCGAGCCGGTTTCAGCGACCAGTTCGACGGCGCGACGAGCGTTGTTGATCGTCGCTTCGATTTTGCCGCGGTGGCGGATGATCGCGGCGTTCTGCAGTAGTCGCTCGACGTCGCGATCGGTGAACTTGGCGATAGCGTGATAGTCGAAACCGCGGAAAGCGCTGCGGAAGGCTTCGCGCTTGTTCAGAATCGTGCGCCAACTCAGCCCCGACTGAAATCCTTCCAAGCAGATCTTTTCGAACAACCGCCCATCGTCGCCCACGGGAAAGCCCCATTCGTTGTCATGATAGGGACCAAACTCCAGGATGTCCGCGCACCAGGCACAGCGGGGAGGTTCGGCGGTGCTGAGCATATCCGAACTGTGGCCGAAACCTTATCCCCCTTCAAGTGCCGCAATCTTTCCACCCGGGTCATGCCATGCCCGCCTCCGACCCTTCGCGCCGGGCCCAATGTTCGTATTACGAACATTGCGGCGGCAGTGGGTCCGAGCTCAGGTTTGTTTGCGCCATTCCTGCCAGCGTTCCTTGCCGGCAAAAAGAGGCCGGGATTGGTCGGGCGGGACGGCTCGATCCACGACCAATTCGAAGTCTTCAAGAATGTTGGCAGCATCGGTGGGGGTGATGGGGAAGGGAGGACCCTCTGCATCGGTGCCGTAGTAGAACAGGCCGATGAGGGAACCGTGGGGCTTGAGCAGGGCATGGACCCGACGGGCGTAATCCCGTCTCCAGTCGGGCGGTAGGGCGCAAAGAAACGTATTTTCGTAGACGAAATCGAACGGCCCGAGATCCGGGCTGTTGAAGAAGTCAGCCTGCGTCACCAACTCGCTGAGTGGTCCCAGAAACGTTTGGGCCTGGGCGACGGCGGTGGCCGCGAAGTCGATGGCTTGCGGCTGCCACCCGGCTTCGTGGAACGTCTGAACCTCATAGCCGGAGCCGCACCCGGGAATCAAAACCGAAGCGGGAGGAGGGGAGGACTGCAGATAGGTCTTCAGGGGAGGAGGAGTGCCCGCCATGTCCCACGGGGTATCCTTCGCCAGATAGCGCTGCTCCCAGAATGCAGCTTCGGAACTGTCCATTAGGCGGGTCGACTTCAGGTTTAAGGTTGGCTGCTCTCAACCACCCAGTCCGCAGTGCTGCGGTTTACGAGAGCGATGCCCTCGGTCGATGGATCCAGCTCGGCTTGCTCGTCGCGCAGTCCGAACCGCCGCACGCGGTTACGCAGGTAGGCGCCGCACAAGTGGTAACCCACACACTCCGGAATCGCCTGCAGCGTCTGGGTGACTTCGCGGTAGCCCTCGACCCAGTGGTGGCGATCCTGTTGCGGCGGCCAACCCTTGGGCGTGTGCTCGTCCCACACGGCGCTGTCGGCCAGTAGGACCGGCATCTTGGTAAGATTGGCAAAGTAACCCAGTTTGCGGCCGACGTGTTCGGCGTCGCCGAAGCACTGGAATCCCAGCACATCCACGAAGGGTGCGGCCGCCTGGAGGATCTCGTCCGGCAGGGGCGCATTGGCTTCGTAGCGGTCGCCCAAGATCAGGTGATTCGGGTCGTAGCGGCGGATCGCCTCGGTCGTCACCCGATTGTAGGTGGTCACCAGGTCAAACAACTCCCGTCGCCCGGCGGGTGTTTCCAGATCCTTGGCGTCAAACAATGCTCCTTTCCAGGCGGCGCGATCGCGGTGGTGCACCCAAGTGGGGCAATCGGTGAACCAGTAGCCGATGAGATTGGGGTCGCCGCGCATGCGTGAGCACTGGTCGCGGGCGACGTAGTCACACCAGTCGGCGAAGGATTTGGACCGGATGTCGGGCAGACGGGTCGCGGTTTCCCACTGGTGCGATTCGATGAAAGGCAACATGTGGCAGTAAGG
>CAKZMS010000492.1 GCA_937128785.1 uncultured Opitutaceae bacterium
CGGCCACACGGCCTGGGGCCTGACTTTCCCGCTGCTCACCAAGTCCGACGGCACCAAATACGGCAAGAGTGCCAGTGGTGCGGTGTGGCTGGATCCCAAGCGGACGACACCCTATCGCTTCTACCAGTTCTTCATGCAGGCCGAAGATGCCGACGTCATCAAACTGCTCAAGGTGCTCACCTTCCTGCCCAAGGAGGAGATCGACGCGTTGGAAACCGAACTGACCAACGCCCCCGGCGCGCGGGCGGCTCAAAAGGCCCTGGCCGCAGCGGTCACTACCTTGGTGCATGGAGAACACGTCTGCGTTAACGCACAAAAAGCCAGCGGCATACTGTTCGGAGGTGGATTAGACGGAATTGAGGAAAGCGTCTTCGAGGACGTGGTAGGCGAAGTGCCGACCACGGATGCGCCGACGGATCAATTCAGCGGTGAAGGCACAAACCTCATTGATCTGGTGGTGCAGGCCGGCCTGTGCCCCTCCAAAGGACAGGCCCGCAAAGACATCACCGCCGGCGGAGTCTACGTGAACAACGAGCGCAGCAACGACATTGCCCGCAACCTCACCAGCTCCGACCTGCTCTTCGGCAAGTATCTGCTCCTGCGCAAAGGCAAACGAAACTACGCGGTGCTCAGCGTGAGCTGATCGATAAAACGCCCCTTCGACCATGCCTGAAAAGCCGCTCATCGATCGCATCATATTGGTGACCGGCGCCGGTCGGGGATTGGGACAGGCGCTCGCCCAAGCATACGCGGAGGCGGGAGCGACGGTGATTTGCACCGCGCGCACGCAATCACAGTTGGATCAAACTGTCGCGACGATCGAAACAGCCGGTGGCAATGCTTGGGCCTACGCCTGCGATGCAACGGATGAATCAGCAGTCCAGGAGTTTTTCGCGGCAGTCACAGCTCAGCATGACCGACTTGATATCGTATTCCTGAACGCCGGAGGAACCGAGGGAGAAGAATTGGCCATCATGGATTCCGATTTTGCCGCCTGGAAACGAATCGTGGATATGAATCTATCCACCGCGTTCCTGATGGGAAGAGGAAGCCTGCCTTTACTCAAAAAAGGCCGAGACCCCAAAATCATCACCATGGGTTCTGGGTTGGGTCAGATACCGCGGGTCGGCGCATCGGCTTATGGTTGTGGCAAGGCTGCTCTATCCCTTTTCACCAAGGCCCTTGCCATGGAACTGCTGCCCGAAGGCATTACCGTAAACGAGTTGATCCCCGGACCGGTGGGAACGGATCCCGATTCATTCGAAGCCCACTATGTAACCGAAGGGGTGTTCAAGGGAGAGTATTTCAAGAAGCCGGAGGACATCATTCCCTTGGCCATGTTTTTGGCGACACAACCTGCCCACGGACCTTCGGGGCAAACCTTCGCCCTCAATCGGCGTTTGATTTAGAGCCCCCCTTTCGATGCGTGACCAATCCCCCATGAACGTCCTTTTAATCACCAGTGATCAACAACGGTGGGACTGCATTGGTCGGCTGAATCCGGCGATTAAAACGCCCAATCTGGATCGCCTTACGGCCCGGGGGATCACGTTTGACCGGGCCTACACGGTGAACCCGGTATGCACGCCGTCGCGCTGCACGCTCCTCACGGGCGAATACCCCTCCCGCCACGGTTGCTACCACGTGGGAACGAACCTTCCTGAGGATTATCCCAACACGATGGCCACCGAGTTTGCGAACGCAGGCTACGCCACCGGTCTGCTCGGCAAGGCCCACTTCCAAGCATGCAAGGATCCGGCAAGTCCTGAGTCCGCCCCTGCGGTGCATGACTTGGACCACTTCGATCACTGGCAGGGGCCCTATTTTGGCTTCGAGCATGCCGAGCTGGTGATCGGTCATACTTCCGAGCCGCACGCTGGTGGCATGCACTATGGCGCTTGGCTGCGGCAACAAGGCGTCGATCTGAAACAGTATTTCGACATTCACGACTACGACCACTTTGGCGCGTGGGATCTCCCGCCGGAACCGCATGGCTCGACCGCGAATGGTCCTCGCAGCCCCTGTCCGAGGACCAGACGGGCTGGGACTGGTTCTCGCTCCACTTCGACAGCGGGGCCCGGATGATGGGCTACCTGATGCGCCAGACCGATGCGCCGCCCTACGC
>CAKZMS010000493.1 GCA_937128785.1 uncultured Opitutaceae bacterium
TTTACGAATTCGCTCCGGTGGAGAAAATCACCGACGAAACCCTGCGTCAGCTCGCCCAACGAATGGACATCATCCCGCCGTCTTTGGTGCTGGCCCAAGCCGCCATCGAATCCGCCTGGGGCACGTCCCGCTTCGCCCGCGAGGGGAACAACCTCTTCGGCATGCGCACCTACGAGCCCGGCACTGGCATCGTGCCCAAGCGTCGTCCCGCCGGCGCCACTTGGGAAGTCGCTGCCTACGACACCGTCAACGAGGGTCTCGCCGCCTATGTGCATACTTTGAATACGAACGGGCCCTATCTGCAGCTGCGTCGCATCCGCGCCGGCATGCGCAGCCGTGGTCAACCCGTCACCGGTAGCGCTCTCACCGATGGCCTGCGTAGCTACTCCGAACTGGGCTACGAATATGTCGCTAAAGTTCGGGCCATGATCCGGAGCAACAATCTCGAGCAGTACGACTCTTAAGAGACGCCCCACCCGCGTGGGTCATCACTCTCGCCCTCTGCCGGCGGCGCATTGCCCCCTTGGTCGGCATGAACCGCGGCCACATCGAGCAACTCCTGCGCTGCCGTGATCGCCAGCCTTATCCGTTGACGACGGTCCGCATCGCTCAGCGATCCTTGCTCCTCATAGCGCACGTTGCCGTCCTCCAACTCGAATCGCCCCTTGGGCTTGCGATTGCCCGGCTGGGAACCATCGATCGCCCCACAGACCTTCCCGAACAAAGCTACTTTTAGAAAGTCCGGGTCATTGGTTTCAATAAACCATCGGTCATTGAAGCCACGATCCTCCACCTCGATTTCCTTGGCCCCGAAGAAGGATCGAATCTTCGTGAAAGCCCCCTGCCCACTCAGCTTCACATGGAGGTCCGTGCCCGGAACCTGACCCATGGTCAGGGCGCACCACGTCTGGGAGTTTTTTCCCGAGCCTTTTTGAAACTGATAAATCCGCAAATCGCGGCCCTGCAACGAACCGACCACTTCCGGCAATCTATGAAAAACTCCGAAGGTCGGGGGCTTGCGGTGGACATCCAATCCCAGATCCCTCGCATAAGCCTCAATCTTAACTCCGATTTTTTGGGACTGCCTCATGGCCATCCAAAATGCGAACCCCATCATCACAGGGCCCATCACGATGACAGCCACGAATACGAATGAGTCGGCCATGAAGAAAGCCCACGCCGGTTGCGATTAAATGGCCAGCTTGATTGCCGCCCATTGTGTCCCCGACTCCACGAAAACGCGCCGGGCTCCGAAGAGCACCGGCGCGGTTACATGTTCAAGTGAATCTAAGTTGGCCCAGAGATAAAGACGTGCTCCCCGGACGTAGGTTACACTAGGCGATTTCGATGCGGCGCGGCTTGATTTCCTCCGCCTTCGGCAGACTGAGACGCAGGATGCCATCGCGCAGTTCGGCGTGGACCTTTTCGGTGTCGACCGCGTTGTCATGGTCGATCTCGAGCAGGTAGGTCGCATCGGTGGTTTCGCGATAGATGACCGACCAGTCGTCGGGACGGCTCCACGAGCGCTTGCCGACAATACGGAGCGACTCACCCTCGGCGGTAATTTCCAAGTTGTCCTTGGTCACCCCCGGAAGCGTCACCGTGAGACCAAACGCCTCATCGGTTTCCTTGATTTCATAGCGCGGTTGAACGGTCGGGCCCAAATCCTTTTCATCGTGGCCCTGTGCAACGACCGGGGCGCGACTGAAGGACGGGATCAGGGAATGGATTAAGTTCATGATATGATTTCCTTTCGGTTGAAGTGTTTCGAATTCACGCAATCGGCGTCGGTTACTTCACCGCGACCGAGATCTTGCGGGGCTTGGCCTCCTCTTTCTTCGGTAGCGTAACGGTGAGCACACCATCGACGTAAGCGGCGGATACGCCTTCGGTCTGTACGTCTTCGGGCAAAGCGATCGAGCGGTTGACCTTGGCCTTGGTTTGGCCCTTCTCTCCCTCGGCTTCGCGGGACGCTTCGAGCGTCAAATAGCCGTCGACGACCTCGACGTTGATCGCATCGCGCTTGAAGCCCGGAAGCTCGGCGCGGACGTAGACGTTGTTGGTATCCTGATAGGCGTCGACCGGGAAACGGCCGGCGGCGGCGGCATTTTGCGTGCCAGCCAAAGCGGCGTTGAACAGGCGGTCGATTTCGGATTCCAGACCATTCCAAGCACCGCGACCAAATGCGGCGACAGGCAGGGAACGGCGGGTCGGGTAGTTGTAACGAATGTATCTCATGATGTTTTTTCCTTTTGTGATTGGCGCCCGATTTGGGCGGATTTGCCTCTGTTACGCATAACCGATGCCGTTAGATTAGATTCTGTATTTAATTGTAATCCAATTACTTAAATATTATGCGACCAAGGCCACTGCGACCTTTTGTCCGGTAGTGACTGTCTCACTTGGGAAAATCCGTCCCGGTCAGATCTCGAATCCGTGCTTTCGCCCCACCCGCGTCCGTTTACAGCTAAGCCAACCATGTCTTTCGACTTCCAGACTCCGCCCGAACGCCAAGAGACTGACTCCCAGAAATGGCAGAAATACGCCGGCCAGGACATCCTGCCGATGTGGGTTGCGGATATGGACTTCACTTCGTCTCCCGCGATCCTCGAAGCCCTGCATGCCCGCGCCGAACACGGTGTCTTCGGCTACGCCCGTCCCGTGCCTTCAACGCTCGAGGCAATTGTGACGCACCACCGCGAACACTACGGCTGGGACATCGATCCTTCCTGGATCGTGTGGCTGCCCGGCATGGTCTGCGGACTCAATCTGTGCGCCCTGGCTTTCTCTGAGCCGGAGGAAACCTACCTGACCCTCACGCCGGTCTACCCGCCATTTCTCACCGCCGGTCGCAACTTCGGTCGTCGCGCCGTGCGGGTGCCGTGGGCGCACAGCGACCATACTTGGTCAATCGATTGGGATGCACTTGAGGCCGCGATCACTCCGCAGACCAAGATGTTTTACCTGTGCAATCCCCACAATCCAATCGGTCGGGTCTGGCGGCGCGATGAGCTCGAGCGTCTCAGCGCCCTTTGCGAAAAATACGACTTGTTGCTCATTTCCGATGAAATCCACTGCGACCTGATTCTGGATGAGAGCCTACCGCACATTCCCAGCGCCGCGATCAGTCCGGAACTCGCCGCTCGCACGATCACCCTCATGGCGCCGAGCAAGACCTACAACATCCCCGGACTCGGTTGCACCATGGCGATCATTTCGAACGAGAAACTGCGCCATCAACTCGAACGCAACAGCCGTGGACTGTTGCCCGAAGTCACGACGATGGGACTCTCCGCCTGTGAAGCCGCCTACGGCAATTCCGAGGACTGGCGTCAGGGACTGCTCGCTACGCTCAGGACCAATTCCGAGCTCATCACCAACACTCTGGCGGATCTGCCCGGGGTGCATGCCGAAGGTCCTCAGGAGTCGACCTATCTCTATTGGATCAACGTCGCCGCCCTGAACCTCTCCGACCCCGTCACCCATTTTGAAAAACACGGCATCGGTCTGAGCGACGGCAACTTCTTCGGTGCCCCGCACAACGCCTACGTCCGCCTCAACTTCGGTTGCCCTACCTGCACCCTGGAAGACGGACTGCGCCGCTTTGCCGCCGGAGTTCGCGCTGCCCAATCATGAGGGACAACGAGTTTCGTGTTCGGCCCGTCACGCTGGACAATAAGCATGTCCGGCTCGAGCCACTGCGGCCCAGTCACGCGCCCGATCTGTTTCACGCAGGGCATGTTCACCCTTCCCTGCAGTTTCAACCCTCCCCTCCCTTCGAACGCACCGTCGATGCGGCCAATTGGGTGACTTCAGCCCTGGATGATCATCTCGCCGGAACCCGCCATCCGTTCGCCATCATCGACCCGGCCGCCAACGTCGCCGTCGGTTCCACCAGTCTCTTTGACATCCGCCCCGCCGAGCGCGCCATCGAAATCGGCTTCACGTGGCTCGCGCCTTCCAGCCAACGCACGCCGATCAACACCGCCGCCAAGCTGCTGCTGCTAACGCATTGCTTCGAGGACCTCGGCGCCGCACGCGTGCAGCTCAAGACCGATGCGCGCAACACCACCTCACAGCGCGCCATCGAACGCCTC
>CAKZMS010000494.1 GCA_937128785.1 uncultured Opitutaceae bacterium
GGAAGCGGGCCGCACGTAGTCGTATTTGGCCTTGGCATCCCAGGCGGCGATCGCGGCATCGTGCACGGCACCGTTCAAGGCCAGGTAGAGTTTGGTGTCCCATTCCAAGCGATCCAACTCCGGGCCCTGACCGTAAAGTCGGTGGGTAGTCGCGGGGTGGTCGGAGACGTAGTTGGCCAAACTGTTCCAATGGCCGGGAGGGGTTTCGGAATCAGGCCCATCCGCCCAAAACTCGGCGAGCACGCGCCCGTAGTCGGCCAGCTTGACGATCATGGCTTCGTCGGTCGCGGAGGGGTGTCCGGTGCCTTGGTTGGAGCCGAGTGGGTTGTTGCCGTGGGCGGCTGGTGAGAGATCGATCGTGGTTTCGGCGTCGGGATCGAGCAAGCTGCTGTAGCGAATGACTAGGACGGCTTCGGCCCGATATTGAGCGTCGGTGGTGGTGCCAAGTTGAGGTGGTGCCCCGGGGTCGAGGAAGACCGAGTTCGGGTCGGAACGGGTTAGGGCGAAGGGCGTCACACCTCCCCAGTTCACGCCGACAAATGACTGGGTGCTCTCACCCAGCGGAATGCCGTTTTGGGTGACGAGGTTCAGAAACCGCAGAGGTTGCCAGCGGTTCGGGTCCTGCAATGTTGTGCCCGATTCGCCGATGAGGAGTGAGGCGTTGGCGGGGGCGTAGCCCGAGGTGTCGGCGTAGGCGCCCGATTCGTTGGCACCATCGTTAAGGCCGTGCGCGATAACCGCCGCTCCGATGCGATTGCCGACGGCGGCCGGGGAGTTGCCCGTGGTCGTGGTGATGGCGGGATCATAGCCCAATTCTCCCATGATGGCGTTAAAACTGAAAATGGATCGCTCCGCGCCCTCTGATTGATGATAGCGCTGGTAGAGGACCCGATAGGAGGCGTAGGCCATGGTCTCGTGACGGGCTGCGGATGAAGATGCGACGGGGATGTGCCGCTCGTCATGCAAATAGGGAACGGCCCTCCCGGATTGATCATAGGCGACCCAGGCATCCCACAGTGCTACGGAGAGGTGGAACAGGTTGCGGGCATGAATGGTGGGGCGGGGCAGGTCGACCCGGATGGCATCGAGGTTCGCCTCGTTCCAAATTCGAGCGATCGACTTGTCGCCCAGGTCCCACTCGATCTGCACCGGAATATTTGCGGTGGTCACGGTGCCGGCCGGGTTGGATGCCGTTGCAGTGTAGATGCCGGAGTCAAAGGGATGGGCGTGTTCGATCTCCAGGCTGGCTTGATTGGCGCCTTCGATTCGCACCCCGTTTTTGAACCAGTTGATCACCGGAGCGGGAGATCCGGATGCCGTGGCCAGCAATTCCACGGTGGTTCCTTTGGCGGCAACTTGGGCGGGCGAGACGACACTGAACTGGGGCGCGGTTTGGATGCGGTCGCCGGGTTCGGTGACGCGCAGGGTCTGATTCGGGGCGACGTCGGTGAGGGTCTGGACTGCTCCGCTGGGCCAGGTCAGTTGGATTGAAGCCACGGGGGACGTCACTGGTCCGAGTCCCAGGTGAACAACCGGCTCACCGCTGACCAGATAAAGGTTGGTGGGGTTGTGCTCAAAGACCCGGGGGGCGTCGCCCGGGCTGCGCGTGACTTCGATTCGAGTGCCGATGCCGTCCCGGTTGGAAAGGGTTCCTTCCAACTGCAAACGGAGCCATTGGTGCCCCGAATCAGTTTCATTGCGGTACAGGATGGGGGCCCCGAGCTTGTTGCTGATCAGCAGATCCAGATCGCCGTCGTTGTCGTAATCGAACGTGACCAATCCGGTGCCGGTGCCCGTATCGGTGATGCCCAGACCGGTGGCGGCGTCGGCGGCAAAGGTGCCGTCCCCCTGATTGATCCAGAAGCGGGTTTGCTCGGGATCACGTTGGACTGGCAGGTCGCCAGGGATGCGATTGGTCGCGACCAGATCGAGGTCGCCATCGTTGTCGTAGTCGACGAACTGCGTGCCCCAGCCCCAGCCCCCATCGCGCAGGCCGAGGGCATCGCTGACTTCGCTGAAGGTGCGGTTACCCTCATAGCGATAAAGGCGGTTGCCGGTCTTACCTTCGGGAAATTGCAACGCGGGGTTGTCGAAGATGGAGGTGACATACCAATCAAGGTCGCCGTCGTTGTCGTAGTCTCCGATGGTCCCACCCATGCCGTTTTGATCGCGGTTGACGCCCGCCGGGCCGGTGCCGTTCGTGAATGTCCCGTCACCATTATTCCAATACAGTTTACTGGTGTTGAGATCACTCGCGATGGCCAAATCGGGCCAGCCATCGGCATCGAAGTCGGTAAAGAAACTCGAGAAGGCGAATTGGCGTCCATTCCCCAGATCGGACAAAGTCACGCCGGCCGCAGCGGTGGTGTTGGTGAAAAACCCCGGCCCGGCGGCGCCGCGATTACGCAGTAGCACCGAATGGGTGAGGGGATTGATTTCGAGGGTATTGAGGTAGTGGTCGTTGAAATGCAGATCCAGATAGCCGTCCCGATCGTAGTCGCCGACCGACACACTCATGCCGGCATGGGGTTGAGCAAAGTCGGGGGTGGCAATCGCCCGGATTTCCGCTTCCTCGGAAAAGGTGCCGTCTCCCTGGTTCATGTAAGCGTAGTAGCGCGGGTCCTCGATCGCCGTGACGATCAGATCGGCGTCACCATCATTGTCGATGTCGGCAAAGACCGCCCCATTGGCATTGGGAGGACCAGTCAATCCGCGGTTGGCGGCTTCTTCTCGGAAAGTGCCATCGCCGTTGTTCATGAACATCAGACTCCCGCCCGCCAGTCGAGTCGCGTAGAAGTCCCACCAGCCGTCACCATCGAGATCGGTGATGGCGAATCCTCCGGCATAGTAGAGGGGGGAAGAGGGCGCTGGTGCGGAGAGCGAACCGTGCTGAAAGGATACCCCAGCTTCGCTGGTAACGTCCGTAAATTTGGCCGAAAGGGTCGCCCCCCACAGGCCGATAGCCAGCAGGCTTCCTCGCCGGAACAGCCGTGAGGGCGGACGGAATCCAAAAAGACGGGTCACAAAACTCACCATGGGGTTGCCGCGAAACCCACCCTAAGTTGCATAAAATTGCAACGCTTGTGTTCAGCGGTGATCCAAGGGGTGGGGCGAGGGGATGACGGGGAAGGGTTCGCCCCGGTTAACTGATTTAACCATCGATTAGTCGGAATTTTCGAAGGATCATGGAACCCTATGGACGTTTCAGGACCACGACGGGGTCGAACGCTTGATTGCATGGACCGTGGGCTTCACTTTCGACGACACCCCTACTGACTTTGCTCATGATTACCTCGTTTACCTCAAAACTGTTTTGTCAGCCTCGGCTTCTGTCCCTCTTGGTCGCGGGTATTTTGGCGCTCCCCGCTGTAGCCGGAAAACCCAACGTCCTGTTCATCATTACGGATGACCAAAGCTATGAGGCGATCGGGGAGTTTGGTCTGGTGGATATCGAGACGCCGAATCTGGATCGACTCGTCAAGCAGGGCACCACGTTCACCCATGCGTACAACATGGGGGCGTGGAACGGAGCGGTTTGCATTGCCAGCCGTACCATGTTGGTCACCGGACGCAGTCTGTATGATGCGGGTGACTTTGAGCCCCAGCTGCGGGACAATTTTGAGGATAGTTGGCCGCGTTTGATGAAGGCGGCCGGTTACCGGACCTACTTCGCGGGTAAGTGGCATGTGAAAGCCAACCTGGATGATTTGTTCGATGAAGTGCGAAATCCGCGAGGCGGCATGCCGCAGACGATCGGAGGCTATAATCGTCCCGTGGAGGGGGGATTCGATACGTGGGATCCCGCCGACCCGGCGCTACATGGCTTTTGGCGAGGCGGAAAACACTGGAGCGAAGTGACGGCGGATGACGCTGTCGAATCACTCGAGGCCGCGGCAGAGCAAGAGGGTCCCTTTTTCATGTATATTGGCTTCAGTGCGCCCCACGACCCTCGTCAGGCGCCGCAGGAGTATTTGGATCGCTATCCCCTCGAACGGATCAAGACCCCCGAAACGTATCAGCCGCTCTATCCTTACTTGGATGAGATTGGCGTAGGTAAGAGAC
>CAKZMS010000495.1 GCA_937128785.1 uncultured Opitutaceae bacterium
TAAGGCAGCAAAGGAAGCGGCTGAGGCAAAGGCGAAGGCCGAAGCAGAAGCTCAAGCAGAAGCAGAAGCGAAGGCTTTGGCTGATGCTGAGGCTTATTCTTCGTCGGCTGCTGTTGCGCCCGGCGCCGGGTGCCCGGCTGATGGATGCGACTTTTGGCGGCGGCGGGCATACCCGGGCGCTGCTGGAAGCGGCTGCCGGGGTGCACGTGGTCGCGCTCGATCGGGATCCGGCGGCCGGTCCCCGCGCCGACGCGTTGCGGGAGGAGTTTGGCGAGCGCCTCGAACTTATCGATAGTGACTTCGGTCGGTTGGACCGGGTTGCCACCGGCGGCCTCGATGGTGCCTTGTTCGACCTGGGCGTTTCTTCCTTTCAACTCGATGAGAGCGATCGCGGGTTTTCGTTTCGCCAGGACGCTCCGGCCGACATGCGCATGGATCCGCGATCCGGTGTTTCCGCCGCCGCGTGGCTGGAGACGGCGACCGAAGCCATGCTGGTCGAGGCCGTGCGCAACTACGGGGAGGAAAAGAGCTGGCGGCGGGTGGTGCGCGCCCTGATCGCCGCCCGGGGCACCGGCCGGTTGGCCCGCACGAGTTCCCTGGCGGAAGTGGTGACCGAGGCGATTCCCGCGCCGCAACGTCGCCAATCCAAGATTCACCCGGCCACCAAGACCTTCCAGGGCATCCGCATCGCCGTAAACGACGAGATCGGGGCGATCGAGCGGGCGCTGCCGGTCGCCTTTGACCGCCTGCATGCCGGCGGGGTCCTGGTCGTGATCAGCTTTCACTCCCTTGAGGACCGTCCGGTCAAACAATTCTTCCGTCGCATGTGCGGACAGCCCCTCGGCGCCAACGATTCCACTCCGCAGGACCTGCGGGAAAAATTCGCCGAACCGCTGACCCGCAAGCCCCTGACCGCGAGCCGGGCAGAGCTCGACGCCAACCCCCGAAGCCGCTCCGCCAAACTGCGAGCGTTGCGCAAACTTTAGTCGCCCCGTCGCCATGAAAAAATCCACCTCCGCCTTTGTGAGTGAGTTCATGATCTACCTGTTGTTGCTGACCGGTTTCAACGGGGTCGTGTGGATGGGCACGGTTTGGATGCGTCATCAAATTTCGGAAACTGCACAATTCACCAAGCAAACCGAAAGCCGACTCGTGGCGGTCGAGCGACGGCTGGCTGAGACCACAGCCCGCCTCGCCAGCGAGCAATCGCCCCAGACGTTGGAGTCGAAAAACCACGAGATGCAGCTCGGCCTGGTTCGCCCGGCCGAGCTGCACATCGTGCGGGTGGAGGAATCCCCCGAGCGCCGTCTGGCCGCGAAACGTAATTTTCAGATTTTCACTGAGGAAGTAGCCACCGGGGAGGTTTCGGTGCAGTTCAGCTTCCATGATCCCGGGACCCGCTGACGCCGCCAAGAATGTCCAAGGGTTTCGCCTCCAGCTTCCGACTCGTTCTCCTCGCAACCGCGGTATTGCTTTGCTTCGCCAGCGTGGGCGTGCGGCTGGTACATTTGCACGTGTTGGACCGGGAACAACTGGTCAGCTACGTCGACCGGGCGCGCAAATCCGTCATCAAGGAACAAGCCCGGCGCGGCGACATCCTGGATGTTCGCGGTGACGTCCTCGCCACCTCCCGCACGGTCATTCAACTGGGGGTGGATCCCCACATGTTGCGCGACGAAGATCGCGAACAGTGGCCGCAGTTGGCGGCCTTGATTGATCTGCCGTTGGAGGATCTCATCGGCGTCTTTAACCGCACCGAGCGGGTAACCGAATCCGGTGACACCCGGCTGGTGCGCTGGGCGAAGCTCGTCGACGAGGTGGAGGAATCGACCTATGCCGCCATTCAGGAGCTGGGCATCAAAGGTGTTTACGGTAACCGTTCCTACCGACGCACTTATCCCCGTGGTCAGCTAGCCGCTCACCTCGTGGGGTTTGTTAACAAGGAGAATCAACCCTCCGGCGGGGTGGAGAGTTTTACCGACTTCTATCTGCGCGGCCAGGATGGTTGG
>CAKZMS010000496.1 GCA_937128785.1 uncultured Opitutaceae bacterium
TTCACGTTAGCGACGGCGGTTTGCACGCCCTTGCCGAGGTAGCGGCTCTTTGCGGCCTTCGCCTTGGCGCCTTTCAGGCCCTTGTCGTCGCCGTCGCGCAACTCGTGCGCTTCGTGTTCGCCGGTGGAGGCGCCGGAGGGAACAGCAGCGCGACCGACGGTGCCGTCGGCGAGTTTCACGTCCACTTCAACGGTGGGATTGCCGCGGGAATCGATGATTTCGCGGGCGGTGATGGCAGTGATGGTGGTATTCATATCGGGAATTAAAGAACGTCCTTACGTCTGGACGTGATGTCGCTACCTTGAAGGCTTCGCCATCGGGTAGGGAAGCTCAAAGACGCGCGGACGCGGATTGACACCAAAATGGCAAAATCCGCACAGGCGAGGAGGCGGATGGATCCGCTCCGGAAGCACCTAGAACGGCGGGCGGGTGATGCCCAGTTTTTCGAGGGTTCGGGAAACCGCCCCTTGCGGTTTGGGCTGCAACTCGGTCGGAAGCTGGGAAACGAATCCTCGAACGACCGCTGTCCGAATCACGGTCACCCCGTTGTAATTACGGGTATGAACGGCCTCTTCGGTGAGCATGTTGGACGGAATCTGATCAAGATGGCCTTCGTAAGCTGCCGCGTGAAGGGGAGTGTCCCCATGGTCGTTACGGTAGAGTAGCAGGTCGTTGGTCAGATGCTCGGAAGGTATGTGGTCCAGCTGTCCGGTTTCGGCTGCGGCGTGGATGACGGTGTAGCCGGATTTGCTGGCGACGGTCAGGTTGTCGTGGACCAGGAAGGAATCGGGAATCTGCCGCAGGTTGCTGGCAATGGCGGCGGCATGCAGCACCGTGTCGCCGGAGCGGGTGGGGAGGAGAAGTGCCTCAGTCGTGATGTATTCGGCCGGGATCTGGTCGAGGTGATGATTCAGCGCGGCAACGTGCAGCACGGTCTCGCCGCTGGCATTGGTGGACGCAAGCAGGTCGGCGTTGATGAATTGTTTGGGAAAGGAGTCGAGCGTGCCTTCCTCGGCGGCTTCGTGCAGCATGTTTTGGCCGAGGTCATTGCGCATGCTGATGACGTCATCGGTGACGAGCTCGGTGGGTAGGTCCTGCAGGTGTCCATGGCTGGCGGCGACGTGATAGACCGTGTAGCCGCTATTGCTGCGGGTGAGCAAAAATTCGTGTTTGAGCAGATCCGCCGGCACATCCGCCAAGTGATCGCCCATGGCCGCATGATGGAGGGGACAATAGCCCGAATCGTTTTTGACCAGCAGGTTCTCGGGAGAGCGGACCTCAGGGCTTAGTTCTCCCAGCCGGCCGTAGCGGGCGGCAAGGTGCAGTCCCGTTGTGCCGGCGGCGTTGGCCGTGAGGAAATCGGCCGAGCTTACGGTCGCCAGATCTTCCCTGCTCATCGAGCCGTCGCGAATGCCTGCATGTAGTGCTTTGATCTCCATTCTGCTGGGGTGGTTAGGCTTCGATAAGGGGTGGAAGCTTGCGAACAAAAAATGCGCGTCGAATCAGTCCGATTTGGGTTTGCCACCAAGTTGTAATAACCCAGCCTTCAACGGGATGAGTTCCAGCGAAGAGTCCGCCTCCACTCCCGAGAAAACCCGGGACCCCATATTGTTGGTCGATGACGAAGCTTCCCTGCTCGATATCTTCGTGTCCGCGCTTTCGCCGGAATTCGACTGCGTGACGGCCAATTCGTCCC
>CAKZMS010000497.1 GCA_937128785.1 uncultured Opitutaceae bacterium
GTTGCCGCCCACGATACCTACCACTTCGCCTTCCGGGATGGCCAACTTGATGTCCCGCAGGGCCCAGCACTCCTCCCGTTCCATGGAGCGTTGGCGCAACTTGTCCCACAGGCCCCGCACTCCATGGGTGAGGGCGTCGCGCAGCGTGTCGCTCCGGTTCTGGTGGCCGATGATGTAGCGTTTGCCGAGCTGTTCGACTTCGACGGCGTTCATATGATGTCGGCGAACTCCCGTTCCATGCGGCGGAAAAACCACAGGCCCGCTACGTTGATGATGATGATGATGACCAATCCGGTTGCCGCCCCGGGCAGGTCCAGGCGATGGTGTCCGTTCAGCAGGCACCAGCGAAAACCCTCAATGATACCCGTAAGCGGATTTAGACTGAGCAAGCCCTGCCAAGAGGGAAAATAGTCGGCCCGGAAACCCACCGGAGAAATGAACACCCCGATTTGGATGAGGAATGGGACGATGAACTTGAAATCCCGGTATTTCACCGTGAGGGCGGTGAACCACAAACCGGCGCCCACCGCGGTGACCAAGGCCAGGAAGGTGAAAATGGGCAGCAGCAGCCAATGCCAACTCGGGGTATTGCCGTACCACAGCGCCATGCCCGCAAACAATGCTAGCACTACAAGGAAGTCCACCAGCGCCACGGCGATGGAGGAAAGCGGCACCAGCAGACGCGGAAAATACACCTTAGACACCAAATTGGCGTTAGCCACCATGCTGCCGCTCGCTCCGCTCAACGCGGTGGAGAAAAGTTGCCAGGCCATGAGGCCGGACAGTACCAGTAGTGGGTAGGACACTCCTCCATCCGGCATACCGGCCATCTTGCCGAAGATCACCGTAAATATCACCGTGGTGATGATCGGTTGGATTAGCGACCATGAGATCCCGAGCACTGCCTGCTTATAGCGGACTTTGATGTCACGCCAGGCTAGAAAGCCCATAAGCTCGCGGTAGCGCCAAAGATCGCGCCAATAATGACGCTCAGTCCGGCCTGCCTCGATGGTCAGAGACTCGACTGGGGCACTCATGAATCGAATGTCAGATTCTCACCCCACCGCTCAAACGGCCAGGGGTGTTTTGCTCTATTGGCGTGATTAGGATCGGGCATCGTGATTTCTTCTCGGCCGTTCACAATGCGTTCGATGACTTCAACTCCTTGCATGAACGAATGGTCTTGATTGCTGACTTCGTATTTCCACGCCCCGAAACGACCGCGGGAGTAGACGTCGTGCTCGTCGAAGAACGGGAGCAACTCCGACAACGCTTCGTCACGGTGTAGTCCGGGGGTAGGATAGCCGTATCCGGCTCGATAGCTCCATGTGGAGATAATATCGCTTTCTCTTTCGATCAGTCTTGTGGCAAGGGCTCCTTGAATAACGTCCTTGAGCAGTCCGTCAGAATTCACGGGTTTGTCCGGCGATTCCGACACCTCCGCCATTAAGGACCACTGAGTGGATGCATCAGGAACATTTTCTGGGGAATAGTTGCTGAATACGGTGACCCGGTAGAATGGGCAGTTGTCTTCCGGGAAATACATCCAGCATTTGGTTGCCAACTCGGGGGCGGGTTTTCCCGACAGTCCAAGCCCGAAAATATTAGAACTCGAGTGGATTAAGCCTCGTTTCGCCAGCGGATTGAACTGGGCTTGGCCGCTTAGCTTGACCAGTTCCCGCAGGGGTAGGGTTGAAACCAACTGATCGTATCTGATGGTGATTCCGTTGGCCGTGGTGACGGTTTTCGTTTCAAGGTCGATCTTGGTTATCGTTGTCGAAAGGCGTAGCTTCTCTTCCGGTAGCCGGCGGGCACATTCCGTCCAGATGGATCCCGTTCCGCCTCTGCGGGGAAATCGAAAGGTGGCGTTCGGCCCCCAAGAAACATCGTCTTTTTGGCGAATTAGATTC
>CAKZMS010000498.1 GCA_937128785.1 uncultured Opitutaceae bacterium
TCAACCAGGTAGATCGCGAGCGGACCCAAACCCATACCTCCCACCCCGACGGCATGAATACGACGCACCGGTTTCTCCGTCGCCCCTAACTCCGGCAGATCTCCCGCAATCATCGGGCTCGGATCTCCTCCCACGGAGCAAGGGTGTTGTTGGCTGAACGCACTCCGGCCAATACCTCAAGATCCTCAATCATCAGATCAAGTGCTTCGGCCCGATCCATGTAGCCAAGATTTGCCCGCATATCGGTGAGCCGCGCCTCGTCGGCCAAGAGTGATTGAACTACCCCGGCCAGGGACTCGATCTCCTCCTCCGCCACAACGACCGCTCCACCCCGTCTGGCAAAATCCGAGGCATTCGCCGACTGATGATCATCCGCCGCAAAGGGGTAAGGCACCAGCACCGCCGGGACCCGACACTTTAACAACTCCGCCAGCGTGCCGGCGCCCGATCGTGACACCACCAAGTCACCCGCCGAGTAAAGGGATGCCATGCGATCGCAAAATGGAATACTCACAAAGGGCACCTGGCCACCCCCAGGACCAGCCAGCATCCGGGTTTCTCCATCACCTTTATTCGGTCCGCTCACGACCAGTAGTTGCACCCCCCGTTCGGCAAATTCCGGGGCCACCCGCTCGGCCCAACGATTCAGCATCCTGGCTCCCTGGCTCCCGCCAAAAACGATCACCGTGGGCAGCGTGGCATCTAGCCCAAACGATTCCGCCGATTCCCCGCGGGGCTGGCGTTTAATTTCCTCGCGGACCGGCAAACCCGCGTAACGTAGTTTGGCCTGATTGGCCTTCGGCAAATCCACCCCCCGGGGCAGATACACCCGATCGGCGAATCGGGCCAGAGTCCGCACGGCGCGGCCCACGACCCGGTTGGCCTCATGCAACGCTACCGGCACTCCGCGCAGCCAGCCTGCCACGATGATTGACGCCGTGGTAAATCCGCCAAAACCCACGATGGCCACCGGCCGTTCCCTTCGCACCAACTTCCAGGCGAAGAACAGTCCTCGCGCTTGTTTGATAACAACACGAAACAGCCCACCCACCGTGAACAACAACGGCGCGCCGGGCACGACCATGAATTCAAGATCTGGATACTTCCGGGTCAGCTGCGCGTCGATCTGCTTTTCCGAGATCAACAGCAGGGGACGGCAGTCCCGCTTTCGGAGCGTCTCAGCGAGAGCGATCCCCGGAGCGAGGTGACCACCCGTTCCACCACAGGCGATCACAAAGCGACTCATGCGGTTACCTCCTCCATGGTGCGGGTGCGGCCCAACAACACCGGTTTGGTCCAAGTCCGGGCCGTGTTAAGAATCACGCCCAGCAAAAGACCCATCAGTAGGAGATTCGACAATCCGGCGCTGATAAACGGCAGCGACATTCCCTTGGTGGGCAGCAGTCCCGTCACCACCCCGAGGTTCACAATCGCCTGGAGGGTGACCGTGAGGATCGCACCGGTGACCAGGAGAAACTGGAAGAGGTTGGGTGCCCGACGCAGATGCAACAATCCGAGCACAAACATCACGGCAAACACCACCACCACGGCCAAAGTGAACGGCAGTCCCAGCTCTTCGCCCATGACGGCGAAGATGAAATCGGTGTGCGCCTCCGGCAGGAAAGCCAGCTGCTGCCGGCCCTGCCCGATCCCGGCGCCGTCGACCCCGCCCACCGCAAAGGCGGCCAGTGATTGATACAACTGATAGGTACCCCCCAACTTGTTACCTTCGACATCCAGAAAGGCCGTGAAGCGGTGCAGGCGGTTGGGATTATGAATGACCAAAACGGCAAATGCCGCCACGGCTGCTCCCGCGGCGGGGATGATATATGACCAGCGCGTTCCCGCCAAAAACACGAGGATCAGCCCCACCGTAAAGATCAGCGCGGCGGTGCCAAAATCGGGCTGCAAGATCACCAGGCCGGCGAAGGCGCTGACCAGAGCAATGGGGACGACAAACCCTCTTCTGAATTCGCCGATTCGGCTCTGGTTGATGGCCAGATAATGGGCGACGCAGAACACCATTGCCAGTTTGGCAAACTCCGATGCCTGCACCCGCACCGGCCCCAGTCCCAACCAACGGCGACTGCCATTGACCGATACTCCGATTCCGGGGATGGCCGTCAGCACGAGCGCCGCAACCGCGCCCAACCCGATGACCCAAGAGAACCGCCGCATCGCTTCCAGATCGAGTCTACTTACCACGACACATGCGATGGTTGCCGCGATGACGCCAATCACCTGCTTGATGATGTAGTAAAACGGGCCCTGCCCCGAGGCGGATGTCGCGCTGAACAGCGTGGGCAACCCCAGCACAAAAAGACCCACCGCGCAGACCACGATCAGCGTGGCCGGATTACCGGCCGAAGCACGAGGTTTGGAATCAGGGGAGGTCATTATATGCAGAAATCAGCTTCAGGAACACACTACTCAAAGACGGGAGGGCCCTGCCCATCGCCCCCGATTGTTTTGATCGGCTCGTCCACCGAGATCACCGGAACGTCGCTTAAATCCTCATCTTCCAACCCCGCATCAAGATCGTCGTCGGCCGATGCAGCGGGTGACGATGACGCACTCAAGGTTGGCACCGTTTCCACGGTGGTCGTCGGGGCTTCAACTTCCGCCGGAGCGTCCCAGCCCGGAATGATCAGTTCTTGACCGGCGCGAATCAGCGATGGATCGCGAATTTTATTGGCGAGTGCGATGTCACCAATCCGCACGCCGTAGCGTCCGGCGATCACGGCCAGGCTTTCGCCGGGCGCGACCGTGTGCTTGAAGGTGCCGGCCGGCGGCGGCGCCACCGCGGCCGACTCGGTCGGATCCGCCATTTCATTTGAAGCCGAGGGTGTGACCGTCGCAGACTCAGGTATCAGCAAGCGGTCACCGGCCCGCACCATATCGCTGCCCATCCGATTGAAAGCCTTCAGTTCGGCAACACTGGTGCCATGAGCCTGGGCAATCTTCCCCAAAGTGTCACCTGGCCGGATAACGTAGCTGCGACTGCTGGCGGCTGCTTCGGCATCCCCCGTTTCTGGAGCATAGCCGGTGTCTGCCGCAGGAGCCTGACCGGGGATGACCAATACCTGCCCGACCCGTAATCCCGCGTCCGCCGGCAACCCGTTGGCCGAGGCCAACTCCCGCACCGTGAGACCATTCTTCTTGGCCAATGCCCAAAGGTTATCACCCCGCTGCACCGTGTAGGTGATCATCGCGGGTTCCGGCATTGCCACCGGAGCAACCGGATCAAGGGTGGTGGTCATCGGGCTGCTGGGGCGAGTCGGACTGAAACGTCCTCCGCTGGAGCTGGT
>CAKZMS010000499.1 GCA_937128785.1 uncultured Opitutaceae bacterium
GGGCGGTCGGCTTTGGGTGGGGCTGGGGATGGGATCGCGGCATCGGGCCATGGGCTCGGACGATCAGGGACTTACGTGGGAGTTCGTCGAAACCGAGGTGCAGGGCGCGCACTACGAAGGCGTAACCCGCGGGTTTTTTGGTGAGAGCCTCTTGTTCCACACCAACGCGGGCCAATTGATGATGCTGGTGCGGGTGGACTACACCCACGTGCGCTTCGCCGATGCGTTGGCGCATGATCCCAAATACGAGGGCGGAACACTCACGGATAATTTTGATGGGCTGGTGCTGTTCACCTCACCGGACGATGCGCGGACCTGGCAACCGGTGCGGGCGATCGGGTTCCCCGCCCTGATGTATCCATCAATCGTGAACCTGGAGGGCAACCGGATGTTGCTGACGTTTACGGTGCGCGAGATCCCCCCGGCCGGCACGGGAAGCATTCACCCGCACGTAGGTCTTCAGGCGATTGTGATCGAGGAAGATGACGACGGCTCGCTGAATTTTGATTTCAGTCGGGACGTCATCGTGATTGACGACAGTACGCCGGCGGCGATGCGCAACGCCGGCGGATTCGGCAATACCTTGTGGATGCCAGATGGCACGTTGGTGACGCCGTTTTCCTACCCGCTCATCGACGACGACATTCTGGAATTGGCCAATCGGAAAGAGTATCTCAAGGAAGAGGTCTACGATTACTGGGCCGGAATGCAGAAGACGTATTCAGCGCGCTACCGGGACGTCATCATCGAAGGGGAACCGGAACTGTCGGAGCTGCATCTCCGCCGCACGTTTTCCGCGTTGTTTCTCTACGGTCAGGCCGCGAACAAAGGCGGCATCGCAACCGGGGTGGTGCGTTGGCGGCTGCCGGATTGATCGTCACCGAGACTTGGTAAGCACGGCGATGAACTGCCACTTGGGTCGCAGGACGCGATGGAAGACCGGATTGTGACGATAGAGCTCCAGCCCGATATCGAGGGAAACAATTTCCAGGCCGCTGTTTGCCACCAGCGTTGCGAAGGAATCACGCCGAAAGTAGCGCCGGGGGATGCTCACGTCGTAGCCCCAGTTTCCGACGATATCCATCAACTGGAGCATGGTGCGGGAGAAGAGGGAGTATTCGAAATGATCTTTGATGACCACATGATCGGCCACCCGGGCGGCCTCACGCAGATTGGTGGTGAGATCTCCGGGAATGTGGTGCAAGACGTCGCAGAAAAACGCACAGTCGTAGCTCCGGTCCTCGACCGGTAGGACCTGTCCGTCGAATTGTTGATACTTCTCCCAGCGGGGATCCTGGGCGAACTCTGCGGCCAGCGGATAAAGATCATAGCAGATCCAGTCCGTACGCGGAGCGCGTTCTTGAATCGATTCGGCCAGGGTCATGTCCCCACAACCGATATCCGCGCAGCGCAGTTTGTCTGACTCCGGGCGGAGTTCACCCGTCAACGCTGCCAGTTTGGTGGCGAGATAGTCGATGCGATGGTGGTGCGAGGCCTTCTGATGCAGTCGCACCACCGCGTCCTTGACGCGGTTGCGATCCGATCGGGCGAGAGGCGAACTCATAGGCGCGCCACCTTTGGGGGCTTCGCCAAACCACGCAATGTCCCATTGCGGATCGTCCACCCTCCGCTGGTGAGCCGGTTTCCCGTCCGAACTACCATCCCGGTTGGCCTTGGTCGTCGAGCGCTGCGACCTCGCGGGTTTCCCCGAGAACTTTCCGGCAGGCGTTTGGATCCTAACTCCGTAAAACTCAACGTAGGTTCATGAATTTGTTGCGATTCTTATGGGTTACGTGGCCGACTGGAAGCATGGCCCTCTCCTCCCAAACCCACACCGCGGAACAGGTCGTCGCGGCGCTGCAACTTGAGCCCCTCGATCAAGAAGGTGGCTTTTTTCGGCGGACGGCGGAAGCCGGATACTATGTCCGTCGGGAGGGCGTGGAATCGCGGGCTTATTCCGTCATCTACGCCCTCTTCACACCGGCATCATTTTCCGCCCTGCACGTGCTGACGACCGATGAGGTGTGGTGTTGGCACGCGGGAGATGCCTTGGAATCCCTGCGACTCCGATCGGATGGGTCGGGTGAATGGGTGCGATTGGGCACCGATTTGGCCGCGGGCGAAAAACCGCAGGATGTGATTCCCTCCGGGGTGTGGCAGGGGACGCGGCTCGTGGCGGGGGGACGCTGGGCATTGGTGTCTTGCATCATGGCGCCGGAGTTTCGCTGGGAGGATTTTGAACTCGGAGATCGGTCCGAGCTGACCGCGGCTTATCCGGATTGGGCTGAGGGCATTGCTGGGCTCACGCGGGTGGTGCCGCCGGCGGGTCGGCGGTGAGGCAGATGGGGGCCGAGCTGGAGCTCGGCGTTCCCAGAGACTTAGCGGCCGCGGCGAAGGCGGCTGCGTGGCTTGGACTTTGGCGCGGGAGCTGGTGCGCGGGGGGCAGAACCTTTGCGGGCGGCCGTTCCGGCACCCTTACCTTTGGCGGGACGTTTGCCTTGCGGTTGGGACCGTCCACCTGGTCGGCCACCCTGGCGTCCACCTCCGCCACCTTGGCCCTTTTTCGAGCGCATGGGGTTTTTGAACGGACGGCTGGTATCCACCTTGGGGGGACGGCCGCCTTGGTATTCAAATCCATCAAGCGTGAGTTGGGGAATGCGGGCGCCGATGAAGCGCTCGATGTCGTGCACGTCACCGCCTTCTTCAGGAACGGCCAGCATGTAGGCGTCGCCGACGGCCATGGCCCGACCGGTGCGGCCGATGCGGTGCACGTAGTCCTCGGGGTTTTCCGGAACATCGTAGTTAATAACGTGAGACACGCCCGACACATCGATGCCGCGGGCCGCGATGTCGGTTGCGACCATCACTTCGTAGCGTCCATTCTTGAAGCCTTCGAGCGCGGTCGTGCGTTGGCCCTGGGAGCGATTGGCGTGGAGAACGGCGACCGAGTGATTCTCCCGTTTCAATTTGCGAGCGATTTTGTCGGCACCGTGTTTGGTGCGGGAGAAGATAATGACGCTCTGGAAGTCCTCCCGTTCGAGCAGGGCGATGAGCAGGTCAAATTTCTGTTCGTAGACGACGGGGAACATCGCGTGTTTGACCGAATCATTCACCGATTGCGTGCGACCAATGACGATGCGCTCGGGATTCTTCAGCGCGAACTTCGCGACCTCTTCAATAGCCGGCGGCACGGTGGCCGAGAAGAAAAGCGTCTGACGGGACTTGGGACAGAGCTCCACGACGCGTTTGACATCGCGGATGAATCCCATGTCGAGCATGCGGTCTACCTCGTCTAGGATGAGTACTTCGATATTCCGCAGATCGATGGCGCCTTCCTGAATGAAGTCCATCAGCCGGCCGACGGTGGCAATGATCACGTCGGTGCCGTCGCGCAGGGCCTCCCGCTGGCGACCATAGCCGACTCCGCCGTGGATCACGGCGGCGCGGAATTTGGTGAAGCGTCCGAGGTCGCGGAAGGCAGTCTCTACCTGCGCGGCAAGTTCCCGGGTGGGCTCCAGCACCAACACTCTAGGACCTTTGGCGGCGGGCTTTTGCAGGCGTTGGAGGACGGGCAGGGCAAACGCCGCGGTCTTGCCGGTTCCCGTTTGGGCGGAACCGATCAGGTCACGTCCTTCCAATACGACCGGGATGGCGCGCAGTTGGATAGGCGTGGGGTCGCCGTAACCCATGGCGAGCACTCCCTCGACGAGCTTGGGATTGAGTCCGAGTTTTTTAAAAGGCATGCCGTAAGGCCGACGGCTAGCCCGCAGTAAGCGAGTTTTTTCTGAAGGGCGAGGGCGGTAATCGAAAGTGCATTTCCGGGAGCGCCGAGCTCCAGCTCGGCACGGCGGTGGATGGGCCTGATCTGGAGCTCGGCGCTCCCGGGCCCACCACCCTTTGCGGCACGGTTACAAAGAATAGGGGTGGAGATCCTTTTCGCCCATGGCGTATCTCGAAGCCGCCCCCCTGTGATCGAATCCATGAATTATCCCTTACCTCGTCTCAAACCCGGACTGTTGTTATGGTCCATCATGCTGTCGATTGGTCCGGCCGCCGTAGGTGTAGCCGCGGATCAAGCCGATTCCGCCCGACCCAACGTGCTCCTGATTCTGGTGGATGACTTGGGCTATTCAGATCTCAGCAGCTATGGCGGGGAAATCCGCACGCCTCACATCGACAGTTTGGCGCGGGACGGTTTGCTGATGACCCAATTCTACAACGCCTCGCGTTGCTCGGTTTCCCGCGCTTCGATCATGACGGGCCTGTATCATCATCAAGCCGGCGTCGGGGCCAACAACCCGCGCGGCACCCCGGAATATCAGGCGGCGCTGAACGACCAATGCGTCACGATGGCGGAGGTCCTGCGGGAGGCGGGTTATGCGACTTACCTGTCGGGCAAGTGGCATCTGGGCGAAGCCGACGGCCAGCGGCCCCAGGCCCGGGGGTTTGATCGCAGCTACGGCATCCTGCGCGGGATGAGCATGTATTTTAATCATCATCGTCGGCCGGGACGGCAGGGCGACGGCGATACGCTCGTGATCGACCGCAGCAAACGATGGCGATTCCTGCTCGACGATCGGGATGTCGACGTGCCGGAAACCACCATGGACATGTGGGCGCGCAACGAAGGTTACTACACCACGGATGCGTTTACCGACTATGCGATTGAGTTTCTGGAGCAGCACCAGGTGGAGCGGGCCGACGATCCCTTCTTTCTCTACCTTGCCTACACCGCGCCGCATTGGCCCTTGCAGGCGTTCCCCGAGGACATCGCGAGATACCGCGGGGTCTACGATGCGGGCTGGGATCGCGTGCGCGAAGAGCGGTATCAGCGGCTTCTGGAGCTTGGTATAGTCGACCCCTCCACAGCCCTCGGCCCACGGACCAAAAAGGTGGGACCGTGGGAAACCGCGACGGAGGCCGACCGCGAAGAATTTGTGCGGGAAATGGAGGTCTATGCGGGCATGGTGGATCGGGTTGATCAAAACGTCGGCCGCATACTGGCGAAGCTAGAGGTCATGGGGGTGAGCGAGAACACCATGGTGATCTTTTTGTCCGACAACGGGGGGGCGCACACCACCCGCAATCACGAGGGACTGCCCGAACACCTCGGTAGTCCTCGGTCGGTCGCCACCTACGGCTACATCGGTGCGAACGTGAGCAACACCCCGTTCCGTCTCCAGAAGCAGTATGTTCATGAAGGTGGCATCGCGACGCCGTTTATCGTGCGCTATCCCGCTGCGATTCCGGCCGGTGAAGTGGATCGGCAAGTGGCCCACATCATTGATCTCATGCCGACCGTGCTCGATTACTCGGGCACGACTTATCCCGAAACCTATGCAGGCCATGAGATTCGACCCTTGGTCGGGCAAAGTCTGCGGCCGATCTTTGCCGGTGACGAATTATCGGACAACCAGCCGTGGTTCTGGGAGCACCGGGGCAACAAGGGGGTGCGACTCGGGGATTGGAAACTCGTGGCGGCCCATCCGGGTTTGGCCTGGGAGCTCTACAATATGGCCGAGGATCGCTCCGAAATGCATGATCTCGCATCGGCCATGCCGCATAAGCGGGATCAACTGATCGCGCTATATACAGACTGGGCAGAGGCAAACCGGGTGCTGCCACCGATACCGGGAGAGGTGCCGTAGGTTTGTCCGGGAACGCCGAGCTCCAGCTCGGCACTGCGGTGGAGTGGGCCGAGCGGGAACTCGGCGTTCCCATATTCCGCCTGCCGCTTTCTGTTCGCTTGTCGCGAAAGCCTCCGGTAGCAGCGGGGATGGAAAAACGTCCTTTTAGTGAGCTGGGCCTTTCGGCCGAGGTGCTCAAAGCAGTCGATAAACTCGGATTTGAAGAGGCATCGCCGATTCAAACCGCGGTGATTCCGGCGTTGTTGGAGGGACGTGATGTCGTCGGCCAATCCGCCACGGGCTCCGGCAAAACCGCAGCCTTCGCGATTCCCGCCATTGAGCGGGTAGACCCCAAGCTGAAGCGCGTGCAGGTGCTCATTCTCTGCCCTACGCGAGAACTCGCCGTCCAGGTTGCGGAGGAGGTCAACAAGCTCGCTGCGTTCAAGCGCGGCGTGATGGAGGTCCCGATTTACGGCGGTCAGCCTTATGATCGCCAGATTCGTGCCCTGAAAGCCGGTGCGCAGATCGTCATCGGCACGCCCGGGCGGGTCATGGATCACATGGAGCGGGGAACCCTGCGCCTCGATGACCTCAAGATGGTGATCCTCGACGAATGCGATCGCATGCTCGACATGGGCTTCCGCGACGACATCGAGACAGTCATGTCCGGCACGCCGGCGGGCCGCCAGGCCCTGTTTTTCTCGGCGACCATGCCGCCGGCAATCCGGGGGTTGATCAAGCGCTACACCAACGAGCCGGCGGAGGTGAAGATTCAGGCCTTGGCCAAGAACGCGCCCCAGGTGGAGCAGGTTTATTACGAGGTCCAGCGTCGCGCCAAGGTGGAGGCCCTTACCCGCTTGATCGACCGTTTCGATTTCCGGCACGGCATCGTGTTTTGCTCCACCAAGATCATGGTCGATGAGCTCAATGAGCACCTGCATGCCCGCGGTTATGCCACCGATCGACTGCACGGCGACATCTCCCAATCCCAGCGCAATCGCGTTACTGAGAAGTTTAAGCGTAAGGGCTTCGAGTTCCTGATCGCAACGGATGTGGCGGCCCGCGGACTCGACGTGGATGACCTCGAAGTCGTCTTTAACTTTGATCTGCCCAACGACGCCGAGGACTACACGCACCGCATCGGCCGGACCGGCCGGGCGGGTAAATCCGGCCGGGCCTTCACCTTCGTTTCAAATCGGGAGATCTATAAACTCCAGAATATGATTCGGTATGGGAAGCTGAAGATCCAGCGCGGCCGGATCCCCTCCATCGACGAGATTGAAGAGGTAAAGGAGAACAAGTTCTTTGAGGATCTGCGCACGACCTTGGAAGGTGGCGAATACACGCGCTACGACCGCGTGATTGATCGTTTGTTGGAGCAAGGTCACGCCAGCACGGAGATCGCCTCGGCCGTTATCCATTTGATGCACAATGGTGT
>CAKZMS010000500.1 GCA_937128785.1 uncultured Opitutaceae bacterium
CATCGCAAGCGGAGAAATCAGCCTCCCCTGAGCCCGCCCGTTTGTCATCTATTAGATGACAAACTCGCTTCAGCCCCACTGGTCATATTGCCGCGTATTTATTTCTTCATCCCTCCCGATTCTTACTTAAACCTCTTTTCCCTATGTCTACTCCCCAAGGTCTCGGCACCAAAGCCCTCCACGCCGGTCAGGCCCCCGATCCCACCACCGGATCGCGCGCGGTCCCCCTCTACCAAACCACCAGCTACGTGTTCCGCGACGCGGAGCATGCCGCCAATCTCTTCGCCCTCAAAGAACTCGGCAACATCTACACCCGGATCATGAATCCGACGACGGATGTGCTCGAACAACGCCTCGCCGCGCTGGAAGGCGGCACCGGCGCCCTCGCCCACTCGTCTGGCCAGGCGGCCATCACCGACGCCATTCTCAATCTCGCCGGCAGCGGCGACCACATCGTTTCCGTCTCCCAACTTTACGGCGGAACGTATAATCTTTTCCACTACACGCTGCCCAAGCTCGGCATCGAAGTGGACTTCGTCGACGCCGCCGACCCCGACGCCTTCAAGCGCGCCGTCAAACCGAACACCAAGGCCTTCTACGGCGAAGGACTCGGCAACCCGGCCCTCAACATCTTCCCGATGGAGGAAGTCGGCGCGATCGCCAAAGAGGTCGGCGTGCCGCTCATCATCGACAACACCGCCCTCTCCCCGATCCTCAATCGACCTTTCGAATGGGGCGCCAACATCGTGGTGCACTCGACCACCAAATATCTCGGCGGCCACGGCACCTCCATCGGCGGCATCGTGGTGGACGGCGGCAACTTCGACTACGGCCAGGGCCGCTTCCCGGGCTTCACCGAACCCGATGCGTCCTACCACGGTCTCGTGCACTGGGATACCTTCAAAGCTTTCCCGCCGGCCGGAGATGCGAACATCGCCTTCATCATGAAGATGCGCCTGCAGCTCCTCCGCGACATCGGCGCCTGCCAATCCCCGTTCAACGCCTGGCAAACCCTGCAGGGCATCGAAACCCTGCACCTGCGCATGCAGCGCATCTGCGAGAACGCTCAGCAGGCGGCCGAGTTCCTCGCCGCCGATGATCGGGTGGCCTGGGTCAACTACCCCGGACTCGCCGACAGCCCCAACCACGCCGCCGCGAAAAAGTATCTCAGCGGTGGATTTGGTGGTCTGCTCGGATTTGGCCTCAAGTCCGGTTACGAAGGCGCCGGTAAGTTCATCGGTGGACTGTCCCTGTTCTCCCATCTGGCCAACATCGGCGACGCGAAGTCCCTCGCCATCCATCCGGCCAGCACCACGCACAGCCAGCTCACCGAGGAAGAGCAGGTCGCCTCGGGCACCACCCCGGACTACGTCCGCTTGGCCCTCGGTATCGAAGACTGGTCCGACCTGCAGGCCGACCTCGAAGCCGGCCTCAGCGCCGCCGGGTAAGATCGCTCCACCCACTCCATTCGATCGAAACCGCCCGGGACTCCGGGCGGTTTCTTTTTGGGACACTGTGAGGCTTGTCGCGGCCCTCAAAACGTGTGTTTTGAGATTCCCCAACCTGCCCTCGCAACGCCACCACCCGCCTTTGTCCATGGATTCACCCTCGTCCTCACCCTCCCGGTCCCCACGACAGGTACTGGGTAGAATTGGGGGGTGGGTGGTCATCGCTCTGGCGGTGGCCTACGGCTCGCTCCACCTCGCGGAATTTCACCACCCCGCCTGGGGCTTCACCCGCCTCCTCCAGATCAGCCCGTCATGGAGCAAGAAGGCGGTTCCCGAAATCCGTTCGACCGATACCTACATCTACCGCGAAGAGGCGGGCTATGATGGTCAGTTCTATGTCCAACTCGCCTTGCGACCCAGCTTGCAGGATCCCGCTCTGCACACCGCTGTCGACATCCCCTCCATGCGGGCGCAACGCATCCTTGCGCCCTGGATGGCGGCCATCATCGGAGCCGGTGACGGGAACCGCACCCTTCGGGCCTACGCGTGGCTCAACGTGGTGTGCTGGATCGGTCTGGGCATTTTGCTGCTCCGCCTGTTTCCCCCGCATTCCTCGGCCAATCTCATCGCATGGATCGGACTCATGTTTTCAGCCGGGGCGACCACCAGCGTGGTCTATGCGCTTACGGATCTGCCCGCCTTATTGCTGATCGTAATCAGCATGCTGGTTCTGGGCCGACATCGCTTCAAGACCACCGCAGGCATCCTGGCCGCCGCCTGCCTGACCCGGGAGACTTCGGTGCTGGCCGGGCTGACATTGTGGCAGGCACCCTCCTGGCGACAACGCATCGTCAGCGGGCTCATCGTCGTCGTCCCGATGGCCGCATGGTTTCTCTACGTGCGCTCGGTTTTCCCGCCGAATCCGAACAGTCTGCAAAATTTCGCGGTGCCCTTCAGTTCGCTCATGGAGAAACTGCGGGCCACCTTTGCCGCTGTCATCAACTCGCCCCACGACCACTTGGCTTGGGCCGGACTGGGGGCCATCGTCGGCATCGGGGTGCAGGCCGGTTGGTTGATCGCCCGGCCGCAGCCGCGGAACCCTTGGTGGCAGTTGGGCATCGGTTATGTGGCCCTGCTCATAATTTTGGGACCGCCCACTTTCGCGGGATTTCCGGGTGCCATCACTCGACTGCTGTTGCCACTCCATCTCGCATTCAATGTGCTCGCTCCCCGCACCCGACCGGGTCTTTTGCTGATGGGGAATCTATCCATCTTCGTCGGCGCCTACATGCTGAATCTGGGTCCCATCGACACCCGGGAGCTCAACCATGCCCGACAACCGGAAGGCCCCGTCATGGTGCAGGTTGCCCAGGGCTGGAACGGGGTGGAACGCGACGGCAAGCACACTTGGGCTTGGAGCGGGGGGGAGGGTCAACTCCTCGTCAAACGCTTTGCCGATCAGCCCGATCCTCCCCCGGTCAGCTTGATCTTCACCCTCGTGGGCGAAGTGGGCTGCGACGTCACCATCTCCCGGCAAGACGAGGTGCTCTGGGCAGGCTACACCGAAAAACCGGGAGTGACCGTGACGCTGGAGAACATCCCGCTGGACGCCGCCGGGGAAGCCCACCTCAAGTTTCACACCAACGGGCCTGTGCGCGTGGAAGCAAACAGCGGACGTCGACTCGCTTTCGCAGTCTACAACGTCTTATTCCGCTAGGGCACTTTGTAGAACGGATTGGGCAGTTTAAAAATGCGTTCGGCGTGGCCGCCCGCGAGGTCACTGCCCTGATCGCCCAAGCTGGCAATGATGGTCCAACCTTCCTGCTCCAGCTGGATGCGCCGAAGGCGTTTCCGCTCCGCCGCGGTTGGAGCGGTATCGGTGGGCCCTTTAAAAATGATGCGTTCGTAGTCACCCATTCCCACCTGCTGCAGGTTCTTGATCGTGCCGGTGACTTCCTCCGGCTCGGCTCGGCCCGTCAGAAAGATCACCGCGACGTCGTGGTGCCGGGCGGTTTCGAAAACCCGTTGCATGGGCTCGATGGCGGGAGCAGCGGAGCGCTCCACCCACTTCACCCACGCGGCCGGCACGTAACCAAAATCCTGTTCATCCATGTGCGGGTAATTGGAAAGCACCGTCTCATCGACATCCATGACGACCACCAAGCGCTCGTCGGCCGTACGGCGTTCCGCGCGGGCTTCAATCCAACCAATCGCCCACCCTGCGACCTGTTCGATTTCCTCCAGATAGGCGCCACTGTCATGATACGCCCGCGCCATCTCTTTGGCTTCGCTAAGGTTGAGATCCGGTTCCGCGCGGGCTCCGACCATCGCAACCCATCCCACCATCAAACCGACCCCTAGCTTGCGCACGTTATTCATGACCGCAGCAAATGCGCCGCAGCGATCGCGTCAATCATGGTCGCCCATTCCCCCGGCGAGAGCAGACAAATCGTAACCCGAACGCCATGGTCACAGGTTTGACGACGGCGGCGCGAAGCCCTACGACCACCACTCCCGAGCATGCCCGCCACCACTCCCACGCTTTCCCATCAATTCGCCGCCGAAGTGCTTGGCACGTTCATTTTGGTGCTGTTCGGCTGCGGGTCCGTCTGCGCGGCGGTTTTGACCGGCGCCCAGCTGGGCGTCTTCCAAGTCGCGATCGTGTGGGGGTTAGGCATCGCGTTGGCCATCCAACTCACCGGAGCGATCAGTGGCGCGCATTTAAACCCAGCCGTCACCCTGGGGTTCGCGGTTTGGGGCGATTTTCCCAGGACCAAGATATTGCCCTACATCGTGGCGCAGTTTGTCGGCGCAATGCTCGGAGCGGTGCTCCTGCTGGTCCTCTTCGGCGATGCCCTCACTGCCTTCGAACGAGCCCACGAGATTATCCGCGGCGGGATGGGGAGCGAAGCCAGCGCGATGGTCCTGACCGAGTTTTACCCCAATCCCGGCGGCAAGCCGCTCAATGAGGCGACCATGGAGATGCCGATGTGGCGCGCCATGGTGATCGAAGTCATCGGCACCGCCATGCTCATGCTCGTGATCCTCGGCATCACCGATCCGCGTAATCGCGGGGCCGTCGCCGCGCATGCGCCGTGGGCCATCGGCCTGACCGTGACGGCCCTGATCTCCCTCATCGCCCCCCTGACCATGGGCGCGTTCAATCCCGCTCGCGACCTCGGTCCCCGCATCGTGGCCGCTTTGGCGGGCTGGGGAGCTGAAGTCTTCCGCGTGAACGGCATCGGCTGGCTCACCGTCTATGTCGTCTCCCCCATCCTCGGAGCCCAACTCGGTGGCCTGATTTACCAAAAAATCCTCGCCCCGGCCTACCATCCAAAATCGTAAATCCAGAATCCAACATCCGAAATGTCCGCACCTCTCATTCTCGTTCTCTGCACCGGTAACTCCTGCCGTAGCCACATGGCTGAAGGCATCCTGCGCACCGCGGCCGGCGATCTGCTCGACGTGCACAGCGCCGGATCGAACCCCTCAGGTTACGTGCATCCTCTCGCCATCAGGGCCATGGCGGAGATCGGCATCGATATCAGCAGTCATACCTCCAAGCACATGAACGACTACCTAGAGCGCGACGTGCACACGGTGGTCACGGTATGCGGCAATGCTGACCAAGCGTGCCCGATGTTCCCCGGCCAAGTCAGTCGTCACCACTGGGGGTTCGACGATCCGGCTCATGCGGAAGGCACCGAGGAGGAGCAGATGGCCGTCTTCCGCCGCGTGCGCGACGAAATTCAAAAAGTGTTCAACGCCTACGCCGCCGGGTGGCAGGAAGCCACGGAACTGAACAGATAAAGAGAAACCTCGCGGGTTGAGGTGGCCAACTCCGTCGGTAAACGCATTCTGACGGTGTCATTATGAAGCACCTCAAATCCACCCGCCGAGATTTCTTTAAAAAGACCGCGGCCACATCCGTGGGATTGGCACTAGGACCCGCCGTGATGGCGGGATCGAAGCTGCCCGCCGCGGCTGCCGTCGCCGCCCCACCGCCGACCCCCGTCTGGCGGAACCAGCGCGAGGGCATGACCTACCGCAGGTTGGGCCGCACCGGCATGATGGTGTCCGAGTTGGTCATCGGGACCTTGCCCCTGAACGACCCGTCACACTTTCCGATCCTCGATGCGGAATTTGAGAAAGGCATGAATTACCTCGATTGTGCGGCTGCCTATCGCAAAGGCCGCACGGAAACCAACATCGGGAAATACCTCAAGGAACGCGGCACCCGCGACGACGTGTTCCTCGCCACCAAACTCAGTGGCTACTACGGCTACTTGGGCGGGGTCATGCGGGACATCGAGAAGGGCCTGTCTTCGTCTCAAATCGACGACCTCAAGAGTCAAGCTGACGAAATGATCGAGGAGCGCGGCGTGCTCAAACCCGGCTACCACCACAACTACTTCGGCGGCCAGGAGAGGCAGATTCCCAGCAACTACTACCGCTACCTGTTGCTCCGCGAGCACGGCTACCGCGAGGGTTGGAAGCAGCAGGTCAAGGACCATGCCCGCAAACTGCTGCAGGAATCGTTCGCCCGATTGCAGGTCGATCATGTGGACGTGCTGCACTGCCCGCATGGTATTGCCATGCCCGAGCTCATGGACGACGAGGCCCTGCGGGAAGTATTTGCCGAACTCAAACAGGAAGGCCTCATCCGCGCGGCTGCCGTGTCGTTTCACAACGATGTTGGCAACCATCTCGCCAAGGCCGTTGAGGTGGGTTACTACGACGTGGCTATGTTCGCCTATAATATCGCCAACAGCGCCGCGCTCGAGCCAGACATCCATCGGGCCAACGAAGCCGGCATGGGTTTGATTGCCATGAAAGTCGCCCGGTTGTTCGCCATGAACAATCAACCGGAGTGGCGAGTCCAGAAACTGGATACCGCGATTCCCGACCCGAACCTGTCGACGTTTGCCAAGGCCTATCTCTGGGCGCTGCAGAACCCCCATCTTTCCGCCTGCGTCTCCCAAATGGAGAGCCTCGCGGACGTGGCGGACAACTACGCCATCGTCGGCCGCAAGGTGGATCTACAACCGGTCTAAACCGCCACCCAGCGGGGTTTCCGTCACAGAGACCACGGAAGGACTACCGAGTTCACGGAGCCAACCAAAGGAAACACTCTGTGCGCTCCGTGTCTTCTCTGTGATCTCTGTGACGCAATCAGCAGGCTGACAGTCGCCCATCCAACCTCACCGCCGACGCGGCGGTGGTCCCCCGCGGGAGAAACTCCGATCCGGGGTGCCCTTGAAGAATCGGGGCACGAACGGAAAGTCCTCCGTCAGCACGTAGTAATAGGTGCCCTCGGGAAACTCCGGCGTGACCCCGAAGCGCCCGCTGCACGCGTCCAGATCACCCTGACCATCCCCATATTCAAAGTCCTCCACGAACACGCCGTCGTAGGTGCCCCCGGGTTGGCCTGAATCGGTCGGCCGCTCGCCGGACTTGAGCTGATAACTACTCGTGAGCGCGACCAGTCCGCTATTCGGATCCGATGCGTCGGCATACCCCCACTTGCCGTAGATTGGAAATCCGTCTGCCGCCCAGCCCATCAGGGTCATGCGGGCTTCGCCCCCGGACAGGGACTCCAGCAAATCCCGGGGCAATCCGTGGTAATGGTAGGCACCGGTGGGCTGCACGTGACCATGATTCGCGTCCAAACCGAGAGAAAACGCTCCCCCCAAGGCTTCGTAGCGCCAACCCGAGCGCCGGTCGTTCTGCCACGCTTCGGCCGTGCCCGGATCAAAGACCACGCCGTTGAGGGCGATGCCGAATGGCTGCCGCCGCATGGGGGTGGGCCGACTCGCCACCTGAGGATTGACCGGCACGGTGAACCGATAGCTTTGTTCGCTGATTGCATTGGGATTGCTCCGATTGGGAAATCTCCCGGTCGCGTGGTCCGGAATCCCATTCGAAGTAATGATCCGCTGGTCGCCCACGACCTGGATTTCCACCCGATTTGCCACCGGAGCCGCCCGGGTGGCCGGTACCGGCTCCACCACCCCCTTCTGGTTCACCGTATGATCCGGATGCGCCGAAACCGGACAAAACCAAAGGCCAAAGCCGGCGAGAAAAACCATGAGAGATTTATACTTCATCCATCTCAAGACGCGCCCGGCGCCCGGCCGTTTCACATCTTTACGCAGCCTCAACAAAACTGCGGAAACTGATTTCAGAGAACCGAGTGCGAGGCGTTCTCGCGGAATTCGAAAATCCTAAGCGTCTTCCTCACCGACTCCCAGCACGCGCGTGACCTTGCGGACCGGGTATTTGGTGACCGTGACCCCCTTGGCGCCCCGGGTGCCAATGTTGGCCTCCGTCAGATCGTATTCGAAGTCCTTGATCCGGGCCTTGCAGCGGCCACTCAACTGAATGCGAAGCAAGTCGGGCATGGCCTCCTTGTTCTTGGTCACATCGAAGTAGACCACCTTGGAGCCCTCGCTCGCCACGAGCGGATACAACTTGTCGCGCGTGACCCCGCCCACGGTGAACCGTTTGGCAAAACACTTTCCGGTCTTCTTGTCCTGATACAACAGGGTGAAATATTCCGGCGGAGCATCCTTTTTGTAGACCGCCACGTGAAGAATGTTGCGGCCCATGAACACCTTGTCGGCGATCTTGCTGCCCTTGAGCGACCCGTCGCCCATGATACACAGGATGGAATCGATCTCGCTGACC
>CAKZMS010000501.1 GCA_937128785.1 uncultured Opitutaceae bacterium
GCGGCCAATAGGAAGAGAAGCACCAACACTTCGTTGGAAATCGAATTCATCTAAGTAAGACCGGACCTACGCCCGTTCCCCGGGTGGGCGCAACCCGAATTCGCGACTTCGTCCGTCGCGGCCCCGCCCGGCTTCACTATTTCATCTCCTCCCAATGGGGCTCTTCCGCCTCGAAGATATCCTCGCGGAACTCGCCTTCCGACTTGGCCACGATTGTTGAAACCATCGCGTCGCCGGTGACATTCACGGATGTCCGCACCATGTCCAGCAGGCGATCCACACCGAGAATCACGCCAATCGCTTCCAGGGGCAGGCCCACCTGCTGAAACACCATGGCCAGCATCACGAGTCCCACGCCCGGCACTCCGGCGGTGCCAACGGAGGCGAGGGTCGCCGTCAGAATGACCATCATGTAACCCTGCAGACCGAGTTCCACGCCCAAGGCCGTGGAGATGAAGACCGTCGCCACGCCTTGCATAATCGCGGTGCCGTCCATGTTTATCGTCGCTCCCAGCGGAATGGTGAACGAGCCGATGGAGCGCTTGATGCCGAGATTGTGTTCCGCGTTTTCGAGATTGAGTGGCAAAGTCGCGTTGCTGCTCGCGGTCGAAAACGCGAAGAGCTGCACCCGCCGCATCTGTTTGAAGAAGCGCATCGGATTCAGGCCGGTGAACAGTTTAAAGAGCACCCCGTAGGTCACAAACATGTGCAGCAACAGTGCACCGAGCACCAAAACGAAATACTGTCCCAGTGCCGCAATCGTGCTGAATCCCTGCACCGCGAAGGTCTTGCCCACCAGCGCGAACACGCCGAACGGAGCTGCCATCATGAGCACCACAACCAGCTTCATCACGACCTCGTTGAGATCCTTCGCGATAGCCAGCACCCGCTGCCCCGGCGCCCCAGCCAAACACATGGCGATGCCAAAGAGGATGGCGAACAGGATCACCTGCAGCATGTTGCCTTCCGCCATGGCCGCGAACGGATTCCGCGGGAAGATATTGGTCAGGACGGCCCGCAGTCCCGGGCTCTCCTTGGCCGAGAAGGCGGTATCAAGGTCGAGCTGAAACCCGGATCCCGCCCGGAACAGAATAGCCATGCCCATGGCAATCGTAATGGCGATTGCCGTGGTGCCGATGTAGAAGACCAACGTCTTCACCCCGATGCGCCCGAGCTTGCGCACGTCGTCGAGTGAAGCGGTGCCGACAATCAGCGACAGCAGCACCAGGGGCACCACCAAGAGCTGCAGGGAACGCACGAACACATCACCGATTAACTGAAACAAATCGCCCGCCAGAAATCCCGGCTCCTCCGGTGTCGCCCCGCTCAGGTTGAGCACGGTGCCAATGGCCGCGCCCAACGCCATGCCGATCAGAATATTGCGGGTAAGGTGACGGGGGTCGAAAAGCGCGTTCATGGGGTATGGGGGAGATCGAGGAGCGCCCCACATTCCTGCGGTGCACCTTCAGCGTCAATCGCAGTCGGTCGACACTCGGACCAGCGCAGCGCGACTAGCGCATCCGCGCGATGCGGTCGGATACGTCTGCCTTCAAACGATCGAGATAGCTCAAGGTGTAGTCGGCAAGGTCGAGATCGGTGTCGACTACCAAGGGAGTAAGGTCCATCGCCCAGGTGAGGTGGTCGGCCGCATCAATACTGTGCGCATCATTGAACGTGGCATTCGCCGCACGGCGGCCTTCCACCGCCGCATCGTAGCGCTTTCCTCCGGTGATCTGAGAATCAAAGACGGCCAACAAATCACGGCGCAATTGCGGATGCGCGCTGTCGTCCAGGGCAACCTTGTCGGTGGCGAGCATCCAATCCAGACCTCGCCAAACCTCGACGCCCAACATCTGGACCGGACGTCGCTCCGGCGGCATGCCCCGGAAAGCCGCCAGACAACGATGCAGCACACCGACGTGCGTATCGTGTTTGTCCGCCGGGTTGTGTAGGTAAACCACTTGGGGCGAGGCGATTGCCAGCAGCATTTCGAGATCTTGCTCGACGTCAGACGCCTCGTCGCCGCGTTTCACCGCCCCGCTGGGGTGAGCCAGTTGAATCTGGATGGCATATTGCCCGAGACGCGCCGCCTCGCGTTGTTCATCCCGTCGAATCAGCTGCATCTCGTCATCGGTTCGATCTGCATAAGGACCCGTGCGGGCCGAGCCGGCACCGTTGGTGACGACAACTCCGCCGAAGGCCGAGCTTTCCGGATGGTCGAGGCAATGGGTGATCCCGCTGTGAGCGATGATTTCCAAGTCATCCTGGTGGGCGCCAATGGCCAGATGCGTCACCCGACCCAACGCCGCTTCCGGCGCAGATCCATCGGGCACAAAAACGTCAGCTTGGGGATGGGAGAACTTCATGACTGCAAAAACAAAGACGCGGGATATTCGCCGGCCGCCACCATGTTGGCGAGGGTCGCCTCGACCTGCGGCTTGTCCTCACGATAAGTGACACCGAACCAGCTGGCCGAGGTCGGCCGCACCCGCACCGTGGCGCGACCCGCCGAAATCTCATTGGATACCGCCGCCGGCAGGTAGAACTCGGATTTCTCTTCGTTAAGTCTCTCGGAAACGAATGACCGCCACTGCCGATCGAGCGCGTCCCAAAAACTCGGCTGAAACGCCCAGCAGTTCATCGAGACAATCTCCTCACCCGAGAAGGTTTTGCCGGGACCGACATCATCCCGCGCAATGCCGGTGTGTTCGACCACTTCGGTCAGTTCGCCCGCCGCCGAAACCTGGCAAACGCCGCGCGAGACCGAGCCCTGCTCAGACAGGGTGTTGCCCAGACGATAGCCGACCATGGCGTGATCGGCGTCGGGGTGGGCCATGAAGTCCGCCAACTGGGCGAAGGCATCCCGGCCCAGAAAGTCATCGGCATTGATCACGGCAAAGGAACCGGGAACCGCCTCACGGGCACACCATACCGCGTGACCGGTGCCCCAGGGTTTGGTCCGACCCTCCGGCACACCGACCTCTTCGGGCAGTTGATCGAGAGACTGGAACGCGTAGCTCACCGCCACTTTATCCGCATAGCGCGAGCCAATCTGCTCCCGGAACACCTCCTCAAAGTCGCGCCGAATGACGAATGTCACCCGATCAAAGCCCGCGCGAATCGCGTCGAACACCGCGTAATCAAGAATGGTCTCTCCGCTCGGCCCGACCGGATCGAGTTGTTTGAGTCCGCCGTATCGCGAGCCCATGCCTGCTGCCAAAACCACCAAAGTGCGTGCGTCCATGGAGCCCATGCAGACAGTTCCGCCGGGCGTGGCAAAGTCATTTCCATGACGTTGATCGATCAGTTTTACGGTGAGCAGAACTCCTGGCGGGAACCGTTTGCGAACCCACCGGAAACCTCGGACGCTTGGCCCCTATGCGTCTTTTTCAGACCCCTCATCCCCTTCGCCTGGTAGGTTGCGCGGGAGCCCTCCTACTTTTCGCCGGCTGCGAAACCACCTCGCCGTCGCCTTTGGCCGAAACCGGCTACGACACCGTGCCCCAGGAGGAGTATCCGGAACTCCGATACAGAGAAGCCATGAAGCAACTTCGCCTCGGCATGACCAAGGACGAGGTCACGGCATTGATCAGTGAGCCTACAAGGCGCACTGCCGCCGCGGGGGACGAGGCGGGTCTGGAGCGCTGGATCTATGAGCTGCGCCATCGTCCGCAATTCCGCACCATCACCGCCGAGATGGAAGAGATCCCCGTCGTCGACCCCATCACCGGCGAGGCCGGCACAATCATGGAGGCCCGGCCGGAATCAGAACGGTTCCAACTTATCGAAGTCTTCACGCTGGGATTCGATGAAACGGGGGTTTTGGCCGACTTGGATTATACCTCGCAACGACAACGCACCTGATCGCAGACTGACGGCATGTGGCGAACTCCCCCCCGGGTCGGAACCCGTTGCCTCCAGCTCAGCCTGCTGGTCGGCGGTATGCTGGCGGGGGGGTGTGAGACCATCACCGTAACCGAGCCCCCGGTCGCTCCATCCGCGCAATTGATCGTGGGGATGCGCACCGAACGCGTGGAGGCATTGTTGGGGCCGGCCGAAGCCGTGAGCCGCGGCGCCGGCGCTGACTACGTTGAAGAGACCTGGATCTACCAGATCGAACATCCCCCCGTCTATCGGACCATCGTGGCCGAGATGCAGGATGTTCCGTGGGTGGACCCGATTACCGGCGAAATGAAAACCCTGCAGGAGCCGGTCACCGATCAACAGCGGCTGGATCGTCGAGAAACCATCACCCTGGTGTTCCGCTATGGGCAGCTCATGACCATCGATCGGGAAGTCGACGAGCACCGGTCATTTTCGCGCTGACGGAATACGGGTTGGGGATTGAGCTCCCGGCTCAACCGCGCATGGTTCCTGCCACCCCACCTCGGATACATGCATCAAGATCCCCCGGTCATCCGAACGCTCAACACCTTGCCGCCTGCTTGGGATCGGTCGGGAGTCTTTGTGGCAAATCTGTTCAGCCTGTTCTTTGGCAACCGTCGTCAAACCGATGATCTTTGCGCGGAAGTAGGTCGGCTCGAGACCTATGGCGGACGCCTCGTTCCTGTCCTCGGGCTGATGTTTCAAGGGAGCGCTCCCAATGTCGTTGTGCTTGAGCAGGAGCCCGATCGGCGCCTCTTCGACTACTTTACGGGTGAGTTAAAACTCGTCTTGCCGGACATGGCCGTCCTGCCCCATCGCGACTACGAAAAACTCGCTCACCAGCCGGGAGACCCGGCCGTGGCGCAGTCTCTCGTCGAGCGACTCGCCCGCCTTCCTTCCGGGTGGATCGATGGATTTGTGACCGACGAATCACTGCAATTTCTGGCGAACAAATCGGGGCACGAGACGCTGAACACCCGGCAAGGCAGTTACGACGGGAACAACAAGGTGATGCTTCATCACCATTTAGTGGATACGCATTTGCCCACCTTCACCACTCATTTGGCTTCCAGCCTGGGGGAGATCGATCAAGCCCGCGAACGGTTGCGGCATGCCGGATATGATCGAGCCGTGATCAAAACCGCCATCGGGGCCAGCGGTGTGGGACTCTGGCAGATGCCCACCGACGGCGCCGGGGCCGACATCCCGGAATACTGCTTTCACGAAGGTGCCTGTCTCGTGCAGGGCTGGCTCGACGATAAGATTGGCGATGTCACCAAGGTGCACTCCCCGAGTGTGCAGCTCTTCGTTCGACCCGAATCCGTTCACCTCTACGATCTGACCGATCAGATTCTCGGCGTCGACAGTGTGCATGAGGGCAACATGTCGCCGCCGGCGTGGGCCCTGGCCGACCCCGACACCTACGAGGAACTCATGCGCCAGGCCGCCAGTGTGGGCCACTGGCTGCACGGTCGCGGCTATCGCGGCACGGCCAGTATCGATTTTCACGTGGCCGATCGCACGGGAGGGCGTGAGGTGCGGGTCTGCGAAGTCAACGCGCGCGTCACCGGGGCCACCTACCCGGCCTTGCTGGCCCGTCATTTGGCTCCCGGCCAGGCCTGGCTGATGCGCAACCTTCGTTTCGACCCCGGCATCCCCCCGGCCCGCTTGCTGGAGTTGTTGGATGATGCCGGACTGCTGTTCAAGGCGGGAGGCACGCGCCAAGTCCTACCGATCAATTTTAACGTCCACCCCGAAGAGGGAGTGACCAAGGGCCAGTTCCTTTGTGTCGCACCGACGATCGAAGACGCGGCCACGTTACTGCGTGACACCGGTTCAACGCTGCCAGTTACTGATAGCTTCGACCGTGACTGATACCGCCCCCCACCAACGACTCCGAGACCGCCTGGTCGCGTTGACCCGGGACCTTATTCTGCTTCCCAGCTCGGAAGCCAATCCGGCGGCCATCCGCCAGTGCTACGAGTTTGTGCGGAATCATCTTGAAGGCTTCGACGGCGTGGAAATCCACGACCACGAAAGCAACGGCGTGCCGTCGCTGGTCGCCCTGCCCGCCGGCAACGCCAGTCCCGATGTGCTGATGGTCGCCCATCTGGACGTCGTCGATCATCCGGATCCGGCCGCCTATCGTTCCACCTTGCAGGACGATCGCATTGTGGGCTCCGGCGCCGGCGACATGAAAGGTGCCCTCGCCATTTTGATGGTCTTGTTTCGGCGATTTCATCGGGCCCATCCCGGTCTGAGTCTGGGGCTGGCCGTAACCACTGATGAGGAAACGGGTGGCACCCACGGCGTGCGCTATCTGATCGAGGAAGTGGGACTGCGGTGCGGCTGTGCCTTGATCCCCGACGGCGGTTCGCCTCAGGAAATCACGGTGGAGGAAAAAGGGATTCTCCATGTGCAGCTCTTGACCAACGGGCTGCCCGCCCATGCCGCTCGGCCCTGGTTGGGCGACAACCCCATCCCCCATCTGACCGCCGGACTGGATCGACTGGAAAAGGCCTTTGCGGATCTGAAATCCGATACCGAAGACTACTGGCACCCGACCTGCACCGTCACCGGCATCGGCACCGAGAACGATGCGTTCAATCGCTTGGCCGCGGAGGCGCATGCCACCCTTGATATCCGGTTTCCGCCGCCACACACGTGCGAGAGCCTGTTGGCGCTGGTGCGCGAGGTAGTGGGCGAGCAAATCCAAGTATCGCCTATTATCGAAGCCGCGCCCACCCATCTTTTGCCAGACCCGAGGTTTGTGGATATCACCGAACAAATCATGGGAGTTCGCCCGCGGCTGGCCCGGGAGTCCGGCGGCAGCGATGCGCGCTTTCTCCACCCTTACGGAATTCCCGTGCTGATGTCGCGGCCGGACGTGGGCAATCTGCATGCTCCCGACGAGTGGATCAGTATCGATTCGATGGTGGACTATTATCGAGTCTGTGAGTCCTACCTCGCCCAGCGTTTCGATGTCACTCTGCCTCCTGAAACCTAAACCTCTCTGACATGCTTCCTCCCCTCCGTGTGCTCGAAACATGCGTCTACACCAAGGATCTGGACGCTGCCTTCGAATTTTACAGCGAGGTGCTCGCACTCCGGTTGCATTCCCGGGCCCCAGGCCGTCATATTTTCTTCCACTGCGGGCAAGGCATGCTGCTCATTTTCAACCCCGACGAAACGGAGCACGCGCATCCCGATGAAATTCCTTCGCACGGCAGCCGGGGCAGCGAACATGTCTGTTGGGCGGTGGAACGGGAAGACCTGCCGCGGTGGCGCTCTCAGTTGGAAAAACACGGCGTGGCCATCGAGCATGAGCAGACGTGGGAGAACGGCGCCCGCTCCATCTATTTCCGTGATCCCGCCGGCAACAGTCTGGAGTTCGCCACGCCTCGACTCTGGGAGAATGACCCGGACTAGGCCCGGAAACAGGGCGATGAGAGCCTCGAACAGACTGACCTAGGAGCGCGGAACATTTTTGTCCGGCGGTAATTCGCGTTCGCTGCGACGTTTGCCCTGCTTCTTCCGGGGCCAACGCATATCCGGCGGAGTGTTCATACGTTTGATCCACCAAATCATAAGGATCAGCACCCCGGAAACCGGGAGCAGAATCGTTAAGATAAATCGGAGTAGATCAGGCATCACATGGGGTATTTACCCTACATGATGGTCATTCCATCAGATTAGGCAATCGGGAAGCGCTCAGTATTATCACCCAGCTGGTAATTTACCTCAAAATTACGAATGTTGCTCGACCTCGGGGTCAGGTCTCGCACGGTGCGGACATGAATCTCACCAGTTCTTTAGGTCGTGTGCGTGTCCTCGGATTGATGGAGGGTTGGTCATTTGTGATCCTGTTGTTCGTTGCCATGCCTCTGAAGTATATTTGGGACAAACCGGAGGCCGTGAGCATCGTCGGTATGGTCCATGGCGTGCTGTTCATCGGCCTCTGCGCCGCCGCGCTCCAAGCTCAAATCAACGAGGACGGCTGGCCCCTCAAGCGCACCGCCATCATCGTTCTGGGTGCCCTCCTCCCCTTCGGCCCCTTTGTCGTCGAAGCCAAAGTCCTAAGGCCCCTAGCATAAGGGGTCATGTCGTTACTTGTTAATTTTTTGGCGTTATTTTGAGCCAGACTGGCCCATTTGGGCATAAATTTAACAACTAACGACCTGACCCCGTTTAGTCGTAGCGCTGCCAGGTGAGTTTGTTTTGGTCGATCCAGCGGTAGTGGTCGCTGTATTGCAGGCCGGCGGCGGAGGGTTCGTCGAGGACCACGGTCGCCCGGGGATGCTCTTGCAGCGCAGATCCCGGGCAGATCGCCGCGAGCGGACCCTCTATCCTCTCCATCACCGCCCGCCCTTTCGCCGGTCCGAACGCCAGTAGTACGATTTGCTTGGCTTCCATAATGGTACCGATGCCCATGGTGACCGCATGCTTGGGCATGGATTCGCGATCGCCAAAGACGGCGGCGTTATCATTCAAGGTCTGCTCGGAGAGAATTTTGATCCACGTACGCGAGCGGAGCGAACCCGTCGGTTCATTGAACCCGATATGTCCGTTGCGGCCCAAGCCCAGCAACTGGATATCGATTCCGCCCACTGCCTGGATGCGCTTTTCGTAGTCTCGACATTCGGCATGAAGATCAGCCGCACTGCCGGCCGGCACGTGCGTATTCGCCACGTCGATGTTGATGTGCCGAAAGAGATGCTCGTTCATGAAGTAGCGGTAGGATTGGTCATGCTCCGGCGGCAGCCCGACGTACTCGTCCAGATTGAACGTGGTCACTCGGCTGAAATCCAAACCTTCGTCCCGGTGCATGCGCACGAGTTCGCGATAAAGGCGCTCCGGGGTTCGGCCGGTCGCCAGACCGAGCACTGCATCGGGTTTTTCGCGGACTTTCTTGGCGATTATCTTGGCGCCGAGCAGGCAGCCAGCTTCGGGGTTTTCTTGAATGATCACTTCCATGGTTAATCGGGGTTAGGCGTAATTCGCAGGGAAGCCCTAAGCCGTATCGCGAATTGAGAGCGCATACAACAACCAAGCTGCATGGGGCAGCCATTGTTCCCCCCAGCGCCACCGCTGATCACTCTGTTCGTCCCACGGCAGGGGCTGGAAGGCGATGTCGCCCTCATCTTCGAAGCCGGAGGTGACCCCGTTGCACACCCCGCCCGGGCCATTAAAGAACCCATACTCGTAAGCCGGGTTGTTGCGCCCTCGGCCCTGCATCATGCAGACATCGAAGGGATTGGCCCCGAAAATCCAGTCCAGCCAGCGCTGGGCCTTGCGCTCGTCGGGCCGGAGGGTCCATACCGCGGCGGCCAGTGACGCCAGCTTGGCGTTCTCACCCTGCCACCAATAACCGGACGGATTGTCGTGAGGGTAAAACCACTGGCGCTGCCCTTCCCCGTCAGGTGTCTTCACCCAATGGGGAGGATAGCCAAACGGGTTCTCTGTTTCAGCGCCCAAACGCTCCAGTGATTCCAGCCAATCCGTTGCCAGTTTTTCGGCATCCATCGCCCAGTCGGCTTCGGGATTCAGCTCGACCGCGCGCAGCAAGGCGATCACGGGCAGTCCGGCATCACTGGCGTGGAACCATGATCGATCGCCCGCAGCATCCATGGCCAACCAGACATGCCCACCCGTCTCCCGCCGCCGGGCCAGCAGGCTCCTGACCCGGCGATCGAGCTCGGCGGACACCTTCACCCGATCTTCGGCTACGGGGCCCAACTCCGCCGCGGCTAATAGTGCGCAGGTGTCATCGATGAGGTTCTCGGTTTCGTCATCGAGGTATTCCGTGCCGTATTCACAAAGGTGCTTGAATCCAAACTCCGCGGCCTTCGCGTAGCTGTTTGTTGAATACGCGCCGCCCACTCCCATGCGCGCCGCCGCCGCGAGCGCGGCCACGGCCATGCCTCCTCCCTGCCGCCAACCAGCTTGGTAGTCCGCATGCTTGTGTCCCGCCTGCGTGGCATAGGTGCAGAGCTCACGCTGGGCCGGATCCTTCGACCACTTGTCGAAAACCGTGACATACCAAAACCCCGCCTGATCCTGCATCCGCATGAGCCAATCAGCGCCGTGCTGAGCTTCATCGCGCAAGCGCTCCACAAAATAGGGGGTCGCCTCAACCGCCGCATACCGCTGCCACGCCCGCGCCAGAACCCACGCCACCATCGGATTCTGCTGAGGATTCATCACATTGGCGTAGGACAAGTGACTGAGGTATTTACTGTTGTCACCCGACGCATCGAACCAGCCGCCGCTCACGTCGCGGGGTTTCCGATCGTCCAAGCGCGGCGCCGAGGCATCCGCGCGATCCCACAGTCCGGAGGATCGCTGACTCTTGATGTGAAACAACAGATCGGAAATCAGATCCGGTCCCTGCAATCCCTCGTCGACGTCGAACCCTTCACTCTGCCCCTGCTCACCCGTGACCAGTCTCCACCGGACCGCATAGCGCCCGGGCTCCTGCACCCCGGAGACATCGATCTCCCACCATGGCCCGACCGACCAACCGCCAACCTGGCCCGCAAACTCCGGCTGACCGGACCAAACGACAACCCCGCCAGGAAGTCCGACCAGCGAGACTTCGGCCCAAGTCGTTTCGCGGGCGGCTTCGATCAATATCCGCTTCTGCGCACCTGGCGCATAACCCACATGATTGAACAGTATCTTCATGGCAAATCACTCCAGCCCAACGGGTCAGCATCGCCCCGGCTCGAAGCCAAGGCCAGCATCAGGATGATGTCGGCTTGGGCACCGATGGTGGATTCGTGACAGACAAAGTCCCACCGATTGTCGTGGAAGACTGCCACCTCGGTATCAAACGCCGCCAACCGACCGTCATCCGGTTGGTTGAACATATGCTCCAGCGGCTCATGCATGCGACGGGAAGTCGGCCCCGCTGACAAGGCACCCGTCGGGAACCGATTCATAAGATAGGACGTCGGGCTGTAGAGCTGCTCAAGATGGTTCGGCAGGCGTTCGTCGAGGAGAAACGGTACCCCCCAGTTGTTCCGGCCAAACACATAATCGAGCACCCCGTAAAAGAGGGCGTCCCCCTCGGCACCGATGACACCCTGGGCGGCGGCCACCCGGGACGCATTCGCCGCACCCATCCACCGCGCGACGCTCCCCCACATATATCGACCGGGGAGCCCCCAAGGCTGACCCTCTGCGGCGGCATTTCCCAGATAGGTCGATACCTCTGCGTCCAAACCTTCTTGCCCTATTTCGATCCCGGCTGCCGCCAAGCCGCTATTGGGCAGCCAATGCCAAAACGACCAACCCGCCTCTCGCCCGCGCCCGGGGGCGTGATGTTCGGCGACGCCCAGCCAACCAGGATCCCCGTCCAACGCTGCCATTTCCAAAGCCGCTAAACTCATCTGGTCGGCTTCCGATCGGTCCAAATAAAAGTCATTGGTGGACGCCCGCTCAAACGCCACCGATACCGTATCCGATTCTTGTATACGCCCCATCAGTCTCCGGGCCATCTCCGCGCAACGGTCGGCGAGCGCGGGATCATGTTCCGCCATGACCCGGGCACCGCGGGCCAAGGCGGCCACCGTGGATGCCATTTGGGTGCGCGCCAAGGCCGCCTTGGCCGGGCGCTGTCCGTCGAGCGCATCATTCACCGGGAGCCGCCAGCCCAATTTGTGATCACCCGAGTCTCCCACCTGCACGATGAAAGTGTCGTGATCGGGCCAGAGTTTTAGCACGTAAGTCAAACCGTGCCGAATCTCGTCGAGAATATCAGGCAATTCGCTCGTGCTGTGTCGTTTTTCAAAAATCTCCGGCGCGACCTCATAGGCAAGCAGGAGATGGTAGATCGTGTAGGTGGTCGTAAGCGTAAACTTGATGTGATCCCCCGCGTCATACCACCCGCCCAAGACATCCACCTGCCGGTCGTCGGGTGCGGGCTTCCATTTGCCGCCGACCGGATCTCCATCCGGCACGTTTAACCAGGCTGCCGCATCACCGAGGTGAGACGCCTCGCGCCATTTTACCGTATCCGTTCCCGCTCGTTGCATGCGCAAATGCACGAGAGGCAGATTCGCCAGTGCCGCATCGGGCCGGTCACGGATTTTTAT
>CAKZMS010000502.1 GCA_937128785.1 uncultured Opitutaceae bacterium
ATAGAAAAAATGCCTGCGGTGCTATCCCCGGTCGCATGGCAAAGGCCCGCGACCACCACACGTTGTTGTGGAATACCTCACCAAACCCAAAAAGCATGTTGTTGAACACCGCCAACAGCGCCGCGGGCATGATGAACTGCAGCAAGGACGGCTGCTGCGTGCGCAGGTGGGTGTAGGCGACGTCGAAGTCCAGCTGCGTCACGACCAAACCGCCCACAAAAACAATGCCGACCAGGATCACGAGACTCTGAATGAAGTCGGTGCCAATTACGGCGTAGAGCCCCCCGAACAACGTGTAGAGCACGCAGACGACCAGAATCAGGGTCATGCCCTGGAGATAGGGAATCCCGGCCAACGCCTCCAACAAGTCGCCTCCAGCGATCGCCATGCTCACCAACCACGAAAGGGAATAGAGCATGGTGATGAGCAAAAAGATCACCCAGCCGGTTCGGCCGTAACGCAGTCGGAAAAAATCACCCGCCGTGTGGCCCCGCGGCAGGAGTTGGCAAATGCGCATGGCCAACGGGGCAAACAACAGCAGGCCAAAACTCGCCGTGGCGTAGGCGACCATGCCCCACACGCCCAGCGTCAGGGCCAACACCGGCGCCAACATGGTGGTGTTGGACGTCACCCAGGTCGCCATGGCGGTGGCCGAGCCCAGGGAAAGCCCCACATTGCGGCCGGCCAGAATAAAACCTTCCGCCGTCTTGGCCTTGCGGCCCCACCACATGCCCAGAGCCACCCACAGGATGCCGAGCACCACGACCACTATCCAGCCGGTGGTCACCGAGATCGAAGGTCCGCCACTCATGCTGCGCCTTCCGCTTTGATTTCACCGCGGTGATTCAAGTAGCCGCCAATGATGGCCCCGGCCGTGGCCAAAACCACGATGCCACCCAGGCCCAACAATAAAAACAATCGCCCGCGGTCCATAAACGTCACCTCGACATGCAACGGATCCGACCAAGACCCCGCCGCGCCTTCCGGATGGACCGCACGCACGCGATAATGATGCGTGCCTTCCGGCAACCCCGTCAGCACCGACCCGGTGTCACGGCCGACATAACGCTCGACCACCGTCGCAAAGTCCGGGCTGTCGCTCTGCTGCAATTCGATTTCCCACGGAGCCGGCAGCTCCTTCCAAGTCAGGGTGACCACGCCATCTGCCGAGGTCATCTGACCATCGGAAGGGACGTCAACGAAGCCGGATTCCGGCACGGAGGCCGACGCGGTCATCGTCAACAGCGCGGCCAGCCAGAGCGCCCGGCTGAACCGGTCGACTGGAAGAAAATATGAAAGCATACTGGGTAGGGAACAGATCGAAGCCCAATCGCGAGAACCGCCTCCAAGGCTTCAAAAGAAGTCACCGCCATAATGGCCGACTCTCGCCGAGCCCGTTACATCCCGCGGTGACCAAAGGTCTTTTTTTTTAAATTCAAGGGTTTGGCGCTGACCGAACCAGGTCAAATGATTGCCGAAAGTTATTGTTGTATAACAATCTCTGAAACCGCCGACTCAAGACCGGAGTGTCCCCAACCACCAAGCCAAGCTCCCCCGCCCGTCCTGAAAACAGTGAATCGCCCGGATCTCCGCCCGACCATAAGACCGGCGTCGCGGCCTAATCTCCACGACGCCGGTCCGGGCATGTTGGGCCACCACTCGTGGTTCAACAAAGGGGTTGCGGCGAAATCAGGTGCTGTCGCCCAAAAGCGATTTGAACAGTCCCACCTTGCGCACCGGACCCTTGGGCAGACCGGCTTTGGCGAAGGCCTTGGGCGGCGGCGGCGGTAGTCCCCGACGCTTGCGATCGAGGTCTTTGACCTGTTCGCCGAGGTTCCGAAGTAGTTCCTCTTTTTTGCGGATCTTGTCATCCAGTTCCGACAGCAACATCCGCTCGTCGCGGAACATCGCGCGCTCGGCGGCGAAGGAGGATTTGGCCCGCTCGAGCCGGTCCCACTCGGTCTTGAGTTCTTGTTCCGTTCCGGAGGATCGAAGAATGGGCATCGGCGGAACGGTCATCTTTTGGTCGCTGACCGCCGCCTCGCGCCGGCGGAGATCCTGCTCAAATTGCTCCAGGTTATTGCGGTCGGATTGCAGGGACTTGCGCTGGCGCTCCAGCTCAACCCACTCGCCGTCGAGTTCCCGGCCTTCGGCCTTCAGCTCTTCAACTTCGAGGGCAAAAGCGGCTTTCTCGTCGAGCAACTGCCGACGATCTTCGCCGAGGAGTCGCGCTTTCTCATCCATGCCGGCTTGCGCGGCCGCAATAATCTCACGCTCAAGGTGCAATTCGCGCAGCCCTTTCCACAATCGCTCGCGGTGTTCGGCCGTTTCGACGTCCACGGCTTCCGTCGCGATCGACGGATCCAGCTGGGCCAGAGTGGCTTCAACCTCCGCAAGTTCCGCCGCCGTGGGTTCACCATAATTCTCGATCCCAACCAACGTCATGATCCGCCGCAAAACCGGTTTGGGATCCGTCCGCAACGGCAGCACATCCGTCAGGCCATGACGAATACCCTGCACCACCACCGGCAGCTCGAGTTCGGGCAGGAGCATGACGATCGGAAGATCCGGTTGCATCTCGCGCAACGGCACGGAAAGGGCGAAGAGATCATCGGAAGGTGCCACATGCCCGATCAGGGCGAGGTCGAACGACTCTCCATTGAGGTTGTTCACCGCTTCGGTCTCGGGCTCGACCGCTTGCACACTCAGACCCGACTCCACCAGCAACATGGTCAGAATCCGACGGGTGTGCGCGTCGGCATGAGCTACCAGGATTCGTTTTGGATTCTTCATCGTAGAAATTTTTCCCACGCCGAAGAACCAAAGCCTTTCCGCTCGAAACGCTAGGTAAATATACTACGTAAACATCTATTTACTATGCATTTACACTACTATTGTTTTACAATTCCTTAACAAACCGCCGCGACCTTCTTACGCCCGGAAGATCACGCTCTCACGATTGAACATCTTGACGCACAACCACAAAGCGATGGCCGCGTAGATCACTTGAGAACTGAAAATCAACACGATGAAATGCCAGTTCCACACCCCCGAAAGCATTTCTTTGCACACCAAACTCAGGCTCGTGATCGGCACCAACGCGGTTTTCCAAGTCAGCTCGATCCCCGGCAGCGTTCCCATGACGGCAGGCAGGATCACGACAATCATCAGGGGGGACACATAGCTTTGCGCCTCCTTGAAACTCTTGGCGAATAACGACACGGCCAACAGGCCCGCCGCAACCAAGACGGCCATGGGAACGATCATGCCGAAGCCGCCAATCATACCCCACGGGTCGATCCGCATCAGGCAGCCGCTGCCTTCCCCACCGCCCGCTCCCCCGCCCGCGTCTGCCTCCACCTCCGCCGCCTCAACCACGCCTTCGTCGGCCGGCAGTCCCAGGCCGGCATCCCGCTCATCCCCACCCTCAACCAAGAGCTCCGCCTCCTCGCAGCCCCGACCGCC
>CAKZMS010000503.1 GCA_937128785.1 uncultured Opitutaceae bacterium
GTGGCGTTGCTCTCCTGGAGGGCCGATTCGGCGGCCATATGCTGTTCACCAATCCGCGCGGCATCGGCGTAGGCCTGATCCCGGGCGGCCTCGAGGGAGGCGACCAGTCCACTCTGGTCTGGGATCGGAGCCGCATCGGAGACACTGGCCAATTGGGTCTGAAGGTCATCGATTTGGCCGGCGAGCGCGCCGATCGTTTCGTCACTTTCCGCAATCCGGGATTCGAGCAGGGCGATGGCCTGATCCCGGGCGGAGAGATCGGCGAGGGCTTGGTCGCGGGCTTGTTGGAGGTCGCGGAGCGCGGCGTCGGTATCGCCGGTGCTGGCCAACCGGTTGGCCGCGGCAAGGTCGCCCTGCAGACGATCCACCTCGGTCGACAACACCGTTACCAAGGAAGTATTTTCCGTGAGCTGACTCTGCGTCCGTTCGAGATCGGTCGTGAGGGTCGCCAGGCGCTCGAGGGCGACATCGCGCTCGGCTTCGGCGGCGGCGAGGCGCTGGGCTTCGACCAGATTGGTACCCACTTCGGCCCGGGACATGGTAAGGTCGGCGCGCAGGGCATCGTTCTCGGTGGCGAGTTCAGTGAGGACTTGTTCGGTGGAGGTGAGTTCGGTTTCGAGCACACGGAGGCGGCCCGACAGTTGGGTTGATTGCTCCACCGCCCGATCGCGGGCATCCTGGAGGGCGAACACGCGATCGGCCTGCTCGGAAACCACGCGTTGATAGTCGGCGATGATTTCGGACTCGGCTCCCGGTTCAGCCAACCGAGCGCGTAACTGATCGTTTTCGGCGGCGAGCGAGGATAGGATTTCATCGCTTTCCGCGGCGCGGGTTTCCGCCGTGCGCAACCGGGCTTGGGCTTGGGCGAGCTGGTCCTCCGCGGTCTGCCGGGTGGCGGTCAACTCAGCGATACGGGCATCGTCGGAACCGGTGGGATTCGTCTGCGCGGCCGCGACGGTTGCGCGCAATTGCTCGATCGCGGCATCCCGTTCGGCCAAGCGGGCCTGCAGGTCGGTCGCATTGCCCTGGACGCTGTCGAGTTGTCCCCGCAACTGGGTCAATTCATCGCGGGCGGCGGCCAGCTCGGATTGGAGAGAGACGCGCAGGGAAGATTCGTTGTCGAGGGCGGCCGCGAGTTCGGCTATGGCGGAGTCGTCCGGCTCGGCGGCGGCAGCGGTCGGGGCGGAGGCCAACTCCTGGCGCAGGGCGGTCACCGTTGCTTCGGTATCGCCTAGGGTTGATTCCAATTGCTGCAGGGCTTGTTGATCGGCCGCCCGTTGCTCCTGCATGGTGGTGAGCTGAAGGGTAAGCGCTTGAATCTCCGCCGTGCTCGCGGCCGCGTCGGCCGAGGCGTTGTTTTGCGAAATCAGATCGTCCCGCAGGGCGGCGATCTGTTCGTCGCGTTCGTTGACGCGGGTCTGCAGCTCCGCCACCTGCTGCTGAAGGGAATCGACAACCGCGCCGGATGGGGCGGACTCGATGCGATCGCGAGCCGCGACGAGCGCCTGCGTCATCTCGGAGACCCGGGTCTGCAACGCCTCCATTTCCAAGGTGGTGGTGCGCAGTTCGGTTTCCTGTTGGGCGGAGAGCGCGCGTAACTGGGCGATTTGTTCGTCGCGACGGCGTAACTCGGCGGGATCGACCTCGGGAGTTGAGGGGGTGGTATCCACCGCCGCCAATTGCCGGGCCAGATCTTGATTCTCAGCGGTGAGTTGCTGGATCTGTTGGCGCAGACCGGTGACGGCCGCCATGCCGGGCTCCAATCCCTGAACACGAGCCTGAGTCTCCGCCAACTCAGTCTCAAGGCGCGCGGCGCGTTCCCGGGCGGTGGCGAGCGCAACCGGGTCGCCCGCGGAGTCGCCGGCCGAACGATTGACCGCGGCCAGCTCGCTTTCGGTCTGGCGCAGGCGACGGCTCAGGGAACTGAGCTCAAGGGTGGCACTTTTTACGTCGGCGTTGAGCCGAAGGTTATCGCGGGAGATGCGTTCGAGCAAACTGACCGCCTGGGCAATCAGTTCGCGCCGCGCCGGATCAATTCCCTCCATGCGACCGAGCTCTTCAGTGACCGAATTGATGTGGGCCTGCTCGGCTTGAGCGGCGCCGGATAAAGTTGCGGTCTGGAGCGAGCGGGTTTCGAGCTCCGTCTTTTGCTGGGCCAGGGATTGGTTGGCCGAGACCAAGCCGGCGTTTTCCCGGCGCAGTTGGTCGAGGACACTCTCGAGTTCCGCGACGCGGGCAGCCAATTGGTCGGGTTGACTAGTACCCGCGGGGGCCGTCGGGCGGGTTGCGGGCGGCGCGGGTGTGGCGGCCGGGGAGGCGGCCGAAAGGCCCAACCGGTTGCGCAGGGCCGCCAGCTTGATGTCGGCATCCGCTTTTTGAATACGATCCAGCCGCTCCAACACCACATCGCGGCCCCGCGGACTGGCGCCGTTTTCGGCCGCGAGCACAAACCAAGGATAGGCGTCGGTCAGACTCTGGGTCAGGCCGCCCCGCCCTTCGGCATACATTACCCCGAGGTTGTTCTGGGCGGGGCCATAATTCTGTTCCGCAGCGATGCGATACAGCCGGGCCGCTTCTGCGTCGTCGCGATCAACTCCATTACCCTCTTCGAACATGAGCGCCATGTTGTAGGCCGCCCGCGGGAAGCCCTGGTCCATGGCTTGCTCATACCAATGGATGGCCTGGGTCGCGTCGACGGCGACGCCCTGACCGGTTTCATAGGCGACCCCGAGATTAAATTGCGCATCTGCAATGCCGGTGTCGGCCGCCCGGCGAAACCAGATCGTCGCTTGGAAGGGGTCCGCTTCGGTGCCGATGCCCCGGGAATACATGTTGCCCACATTGAACTGGGCCGCCGGCAGACCGAGTTCGGCTGCCCGCAGGTAGTAGGCGAACGCCTTGGGCAGGTCCAACTCCACGCCCCGCCCGAGTTCGTGCAATAGACCCAGATTGAAGGCCGCCGGTCCCGAACCCGCCGCCGCGGCGGACTCGTAGTATCCCACCGCACGGCTGATATCCTGGGGAACTCCCTGCCCGTTGACGTAGGCGTTGCCCAAAGTGTTTTGCGCTTCGGCATCCCCGCTGGCCGCCCGGGCTTCCAGCGCGGCGATGTTAATCTGGGCGTGAATCGGCGCGATGCCCGCGAGCCCCAAAATCAGCAACGTCGCGACCCAACGCCGTATGGATCCGCCGCTACGAGAGGCAGTCGGGTTGGACTGGGCCGATAATTGCACAGCTTTAGTTGTGAGGAAATCTCCTCAGGGGCAAGGCGCGGTTCTACCTACTGGACAATGCGGCAAGGCAGTAGCGCCGCGTCCTGCATGCCGTGGATGATCTTCTTATCCGGCGGGCAGAAGGTGGCCAAGGCGCCGGCCAACTCAACTCGTTCTCCATCAGTGAAATAATAAGGACATAATCGCAGCCGGCCCATGCGTTCGGTCGCGACTTCCGGCTCATCCGCCGGCAAAGCCGGGTAAAGCGGGTGCGCCATCCGCCGCGGCTTATGGTAGTCCTGCAGCACGTGGAGGTTACGGGGCGCGTCGGCCAAAGCGATATCGAGCCCGTCCTTCCACTCCTCGCGGGAGCAATCGGCGCCGTAGATCACACTCCGCGCCCCCCACGCCGATTCGTGGAAACCCGAGATCTTGATGATGAGTTCGCGCTCCTTTTTGGAGGCCTCGGCCAGTTGGGCCCAATTGGCGAGCGAACGGCCTCCCGCCGGAGGTCCATCCAAGATCGCGCCCGGCGGTAACGGCGCGGGATCCATCACCCATGATTTGGGGAAGAGTTTGCGCAGGCGTTTGAAAGACCGGCCGGGCATGGCCTCGCGCCAATAGTCGGTCAGCAGGTGATGATGAAACAACGCCGCCCCCATTTTCTCTTCCTGAAACGGTCGCATCGGCGGAGTCACTTCGACTTCACCGGCGTTCCAGGCTTCGAAGATAAAGTCACCCGTCGAAAGATTGGGCAGGTCGTGTAGTTCGAAGAACCGATACAACACATCGATCTTCTCCGGATTGCCCTCGATGTCGAAACACAGCGTCGAGCCCAGCGGAAATAAATCTTCGACGCCGAGACAGAATACCCGATGCCCGCGCCGCTGGAGCTGTTCGGCGATCCAGTTCATCTCCGGCCGGTAAGTAGCCGACTCCTCGCTTACGACGATGGCGATGACGGGATTGGGGCGCTGCGGCGCAAGGGCGGCCAGCGATCGATAGAAGGCCAGGAGCATGCCATCGCCGGCCCCGAGCACGTCGCCCTGAGATTCGTAGAGTCGGTTGAGAAAGGCGGTCAACCCGATGCCACCAGGAACCGAGTCGAGCTCGGTCATGGCGAAGCCATCGGCGGTAAGCAGCAGGTCCGGGCGCAGCACCGAGGGCACCCGACCCCGCAGTCGCGCATCACTGGCGTGCTCGATCAACCCCTCGGGTTTACCACGATCCAGATACTCCGGCACCCACGGCGCCTTGAGCTCCCGGTTGCGCAGGAGGTTTTTGCCGGCCTTCGTGCGGAGATAAAGGTTCTCCAGCGCTTGGTGAAAATGCAGACAGGCGAGACCGATTTCCTCGAGCTCGGTGACCTGGGCTTGGGTCAGCGGCCATGCCCGGGGCGACAATTGCCAAGTCTTCGCTTCAAAGAGCGAGGTGCCGGCAAAGGCGTCTTCCAGTTGAGGGCGTGGCAGATCAGGCATGACCGGCAGATTATTCTTCGTCGACGTCGATATCCTTGTTGCGATGGCGCGGCGACCCCGCGCGCAGCCAACCGTTGATGAACGCATCAAGGTCACCATCGAGGACTCCCTGGGTGTCGGTGGTGGAAACGCCCGTGCGCAAATCCTTCACCATTTGGTAGGGCTGCAGCACATAGGAACGGATCTGCGAGCCCCAGCCGATCTCGCCCTTTTCGCCATAAAACCTTTCCATCTCGCTGCGTTGTTCATCGAGACGGCGTTCGTAGAGACGCGCCTTCAACACGCTGAGCGCGCTGGCCTTGTTCTTGATCTGCGAACGTTCGTTTTGGCAGGTGACGACCAAACCCGTCGGGATGTGGGTGAGGCGCACCGCGGAGTCGGTGGTGTTAACGCCCTGCCCTCCCTTGCCTGACGAGCGATACACATCGGTGCGGATCTCGTCTTCCGGAATGTCGACCTTCACCTCGTCATTGATCTCGGCCACGACATCGACGGCGCAGAAGGAGGTGTGACGACGTTGATTGGAGTCGAAGGGACTGATGCGCACGAGACGGTGCACGCCCCGCTCGGCCTTCACATAACCATAGGCGTTGGGGCCTTTGACCAGCACGGTCGCCTTGGAGATTCCGGCCTGCTCTCCCGATTGCACATCCTGCACCTCGAGTTTGAAACCGCGACGCTCGGCCCAGCGTGAATACATCCGAAACAACATGTCGGCCCAGTCGTTGGACTCGGTCCCACCCGCTCCGGCCTGAATCGAAAGAATAGCGTTGTTGGCGTCGAATTGCTCGGTGAGGAAGGAAGCGATTTCAATCTCGTCAATCGAAGCAACCAGCGCGGTCACGGTGGATTTGAGTTCGGCACCGTATTCGGCTGCCTCGTCTTCCGAGCCGGCGTCGATCAACTCGATCATGACGTCGACGTCCTCCAGCTTTTTGCGAAAGTCGACCACGGGCAGCACGGCCTTCTTCAGACCGTTGACCTTGGCGATGTGTTTTTGGGCCTTGTCCTGGTTATCCCAGAAAGTCGGGGCCCCCATCTCGGCGTCGAGCGCCTCGATTTCCCTCAGCTTTTGTTCGCCGTCAAAGAAACCTCCATAACTGTCCGGCTCGTTTCTTGATGAGCTCTATGTGGTCGTGGACTTCAGGTTCGATCATAGTGGAACGCCCAACCGTTCAAACCGTTGCCTTCGGCGCAAGGGAAATAGCGGAGCGGGGCTCCGAAGTTCCAAGTTCCAAGTATCAAGTTTCAAGACATGGTGGCAAAGGTGTCCGCAGCTCCCGGGGTCATGTTGTTAATTTGTTTATGAAGCCCCGCTAAGCGGGAGCGGAATTAACAAATTCCGACGTGATCCCCTTCTCGCGTCCGAAGTTCCAGGTTCCAGGTATCAAGCGGAACGGGGCTCCGAAATTCCAAGTATCAAGTAACAAGTATCAAGACATGGCGGCAAAGGTGACCGCTGCCAACGGGGTCATCGTCGTTAAAATGTGAATGCAGACCGCAGGTCGTAATTCATATTTTCCGACGTGATCCCCTTTTTCGGCTATTGGGTGCTTCAATCTCGGCAAATTTCGTGAAAGACAACCGACCCAAATCCCGTTTCATAGCAAGACGAAGAATCAGCAGTCATGAAACACTTTTACCTACTCCTATTGTTTACCGTGTTCACTAGCGCGATGACCTGCGCTCAGACCGAGCTCCCCAGCGCCAACCTATCAGAATACCATGATTTCAGCCCCACCCAGCAGACCAAAGAAGCTGGCGATCAGGCATTGGTCCTCTTTCTGTTCGGAGCGTTTTGTGCGCTTTGGGCCCAGAACACGGGTCGAAGCGGCTGGCTCTGGTTTTTCCTCGGTGTTTTCTTCTAAAGCTTTTAATTCGGCACTATGTAATCCTTCTTCAGTCATTGTAAAATAGTGCTTAGCCATTTCTCTATCATAAGTGTTTGTTGTATTCTCTACTCTGTATAAATAGCTTCTTGTAGATTTGTCAAAGAATACAGTTACATCATTTGGTACATAAACTGTGATGAAAATTTCTTCATCCTTGAACATGTTTTTATACTGACTTAAGAAATAGCCGTCTAACAAAATTTCATTATCTACTATATTTACATTGTATGAAATAGCTGCTGCATTTTCGTTTGCTTTTAATTTATTTCTTCCTTCAGATTCTTTTCTGATTTTGATATAAGCCTTTTCAGTATCACTTTTCTCAACATCAAGATAGATGTCAGTTGAATAGATTTTTTTTACATCTCCATCAAAAATGATTTCAAAATCGTTTGACCTTCTGTAATTATGTTGGTAATAATAATTATCATTCTTCACCATTTTTAAAGTGATGGTATCATTGGCAACAAAATTTAAATCCTTGTTTTCAATTTTAAATCCGTTTGAAGCTCTAGTAGTTCCAAATTCAATTCCAGTAAAAATCATAGCTAATAAAGCCGCTAGCCAAATTCCTAATAAGGTCAATGAAGTTGCTTTGCTAAACTGTTTTACATTGCTAGATAAGATTCGTAATCCTAATTCAAATAAGATTGCAATTGGAATTCCAACTAATCAACATGTACATAAAGTTAATAGCCATGA
>CAKZMS010000504.1 GCA_937128785.1 uncultured Opitutaceae bacterium
AAAGGGTTTGCGGCCCTGGGCCAGAGTAAAAGCGACATCCGCCAAATTGGCGTCAGGATGCTCGGCCAACCAATCCGTCAAGTTGGCGCGGGCCTCGTGCAAAGCCGGAAGGGTGCGGGCGGAGAGAATGAGGACTTGGTCACCATCGCTGGCTGGACTGGGCGCCCGCGACGGGGCTTCGCGCAGGACCAAGTGAGCGTTGGTGCCGCCGATGCCAAAGGAACTTACCCCGGCGATCCGGGGCTGGGTCGAACGGGTCGGCCACGGTTGGTGGGATGCGTTGACGAAGAATGGCGTATTGGGTAAGTCGATACGCGGATTGGGCGTATGGAAATGAAGACTCGGCGGCAGTTCCCCCTGCTCCAGCGCGAGGGCTGTCTTTACCAGCCCGGCCACACCGGCGGCCTCGTCGAGATGACCGAAATTGGTTTTGACCGAACCGATGGCACACGAACCCGGTGGCACTCCTGAGAAAGCCTCGGTCAGGGCGGCGACTTCAATGGGATCGCCCAGAGGCGTGCCGGTGCCGTGAGCTTCGACGTAGGAGATATCCGTGGGTTCAACGCCGGCCACGGCTTGGGCCTCGACGATGACCTGTCGCTGGCCGATCACGCTCGGCGCGGTGAAACCCGCTTTGTCGGCGCCGTCGTTGTTGACGGCCGACCCGATATTAACGGCATGGATGTGATCGCCGTCGGCCAGCGCATCTTCCAAGCGGCGCAGCACGACCACGCCGCAGCCGTTGCCGCTTACAGTGCCGCTGGCGGCCTCGTCGAACGCCCGGCAATGGCCGTCGGGGGAGCCGATGCCGCCCTCGGTGTAGGCGTAGCCCTGTGCCTGCGGCACTTGGACGGAAACGCCTCCGGCCAGCGCCATGTCGCAATGGTGGTCGAGCAGACTTTGGCAGGCCAAATGCGTGGCCACCAAGGACGTCGAACATGCGGTGTTGACGTTGATGCTCGGGCCGCGGAGATCGAGTTTGTAGGAGGCCCGGGTGGGCACGAAGTCCTTGTTGTTGCCGAGGAGCAGCGGTAGTTCTCCGGCCGATTCGAGCACGGCTTGGTTCGGCATGAGGTTGCGCAGGAGATAGGTGCTCATGCCGGCGCCCGCGAACACTCCTACCGGTCCGGGCGTTCGGCTCGGGTCGTAACCGGATCGCTCGAAGGCAGTCCAAGCCAGCTCCAGAAAAATTCGGTGTTGCGGGTCGGTCAGTTCGGCCTCGCGGGGAGACATACCGAAAAACTCGGCATCAAAGTCTTCCACTCCATCGAGCAACCCATTCACCGCCACGTAATTTGACTGAGTGATCACTTCACGGGGCAGCCCGGCCGCGACCATGGCCTCCTCGGACAAGACCGTCAGCGATTCCGTGCCGTTTCGGAGATTACGCCAAAATGCTTCCGCGGAATCCGCGCCGGGGAAACGCACCGCCATGCCGACCACGGCAATGGCATCCTGAAGATCATTTTCGGGTGTGCTCATGATTCGCCTCCTCTCGGACGTCGTCGCCGGCGAGCGGCTTGTTGGCGCTGAGCCCGTTCGCGGGCGGCATTGTTTTCCGTGGGCGCAGCGTCGGCGGGCTCCCGCAGGGCGGCGGCGAGGGCGGCGACGGAGGCGTGTTTGAACATCAAGGTGACGGGAAACTCCCGATCCAGCAGACTGCGCAGCTGCTTGTGCACTTGCACGATCATCATCGAGTGTCCGCCGAGGTCGAAGAAACTGTCGTGGCGGTCGAGGGTCGCGACGCCGAGGGCCTGGCACCACAGTTGGGCGATGGTGGTTTCGAGATCATTGGCCATCGGTTCGATTGCAACCGCGGCTGAAGTGCTCGTCGCAACCACGGGATCAGGCAAAGCGGCGCGATCGACCTTGCCGTTGGCGGTGAGGGGGAACGCCTCCAGCCAAACGAAATGAGCGGGGACCATGTAATCCGGCAAGTGCTTGGCGAGGTGTTGGCGCAGCTCGGTGGTTTCCGGCGCGGCTTGGTCCGGCGACGTGGTGCCGTAGGCAATCAATCGCGCCTCGCCGGAGTCATCCGTCCGGGCGATGACCACCGCACTTGCGACGGCAGGATGGGCAGTGAGGGTGGCTTCGATTTCGCCCAGCTCGATGCGGAAGCCGCGAATTTTAACCTGTTGATCGGCTCGACCCAGATACTCCAAGTCGCCGTCGGGCAGCCACCGAGCTAAGTCGCCCGAACGGTAGAGCCGTGCTCTCGGGTCGGAGGAGAATGGATTCGGCCCGAAACGATCGGCCGTGAGTTCGGGCCGGTGATGATAGCCGCGGGCCACGCCCTCGCCGCCAACGTGAATCTCGCCCACCGCTCCGATGGGCACGGGTTGGCCCAGGGGATCGAGCAGGTAGATGGAAAGATCAGGGATGACCTCTCCGATCATGCTACGCGATGCTGTCGCCAAGTCGGCTTGGGATAGCGGGCGATAGGTGACATGGACGGTGGTTTCGGTGATGCCATACATGTTGACGAGGCGAGGAGATGCATCGCCGTGACGCTCCCACCAGCCGCGAAGACGACCGATATCGAGGGCTTCTCCGCCGAAGATCACGGTGCGCAAGGAGAGTCCGACGGCGTCGGCCGGAGCGGATTGATCGGCCGCGTCCAATTGACTGAAAGCCGACGGTGTTTGATTGAGC
>CAKZMS010000505.1 GCA_937128785.1 uncultured Opitutaceae bacterium
CCGCCTTTTTCCACCAACGGGTTTGATACCAATGCCCTCAATGTGTTGAGCGAGGGCATCATTGTTACCGACCGCCGGGGCAACGTTTCCGTTATTAACCAAAAGGCGCTGAAAATCATCGGAGTTAACCCCGGACTGGCGATGGAGCAGCCCTTGGCGGATGTCTTTCAACTGGTGACCGTTCAGGATCATCGTCCCGCGGATGATGCGCTGGAACTTGCCCTCGCGGCCCAGGGGTCTGGCCGCCTCTACACCGATCACGCGGTCGTCGTCGAAAACGGCGCTCCCCGCCCCGTAGTGTGGACGATCAACCAACTCTGGGATGAGAACCGCGAAGTGGCTGGGATCGTCGTGGTCTTTCGCGACCCCAGCGAAATGAGCCTCTCGCCGGAGGAGCTCATCCGCGCCAACCGTTTCGATTCGCTCGGACAACTTGCCGGCGGTATCGCCCACGATTTCAACAATCTACTTTCCACCATCCTCGGCGGCATTTCGCTGGCCAAGGACAATCGCGACTACGACAAGCTCACCGACTCCGAAGCGGCCTGCATGGCCGCCAAGACGCTGACCCGGCAACTGCTGGCCTTCGCCAAGGGTAACCCCGGCGGCACCTTCGCGGTCGTAAAGCCCGGTGACATTCTGGATGACGCCGTGCGCGTCGCCGCCGCCGGCAGCCCCGTCAAGGTCACGGTGGAGCTGGACCCATCGGCACCGCTAATCGAAGTCGACCGGGGCCAGATGATCCAAGTGTTCCAGAACCTAATCATCAACGCGATGCAGGCCATGACCGAGCCGTCCAAGGGCACGATCGAAATCCGGTGCCGGGGACTGGAGATCGCTGATGACCAGCTTCCTCCCCTCGCCGGCGGTCAATACGTCCAGATCGAAGTGCAAGCCAACGGCAATGGAATCCCCGAGGATAAGATCGACCGAATATTCGAACCCTTTTTCACCACCAAGAAATCAGGCACCGGTCTCGGACTCGCCACCGTGCTTTCAATCGTCCGCAAACATGGTGGCCAACTCGGTGTGGATTCCACCGTGGGAGTGGGAACCACGTTTACGGCCTTCATTCCAGCCACGGAAAAAGAAATGGAAGTCGGCGTGCGCAAGCCCGCCACCATTCGTTTCGGCACGGGGCGCGTGCTCTTCATGGACGACGAGCCGCAGCTGTGCACCATTTCTAAAGCGATGCTCGAAAGCCTCGACTACAAGGTCGACATCGCCCGCAACGGTGAAGAGGCCCTCGCTTTTTACCGCAAATATCACGCGGTGAATCGACCCTACGATGTCGTGTTATTGGATCTCACCATCGTCGGCGGCATGGGCGGAGAGGAAACATTCAAGCGGCTGAAAGAAATCGATCCCGATGTGAGAGCCATCGTGTCAAGTGGCTACGACAACGACGAAATGGCTCGTCAATTTCTTGAGTCCGGTTTCTGCGGTTACCTCACCAAGCCCTATCGGGTCGGCGAACTTGGCAAAATGCTCAAGAGCGTGCTGGGCGGGTAGATCGTTCCGCTGAATTCACCCCTCGATGGTGCCCGCACCGGCAGGCAGAACGACGGTTACAAACATTAACATCGACCTAGCCGGGGAGTCCGCCACGAGCGATCACGTCCTTATACCAGTGGTAGGAATCCTTGGGGGTGCGGACCTGGGTTTTGTAGTCCACATGGATTAATCCGAAGCGATCCTTGTAGCCTTCGGCCCACTCAAAGTTGTCGAGAATGGACCAGTAAAAGTAACCCGCCACGTGGGAGCCTTCATCGATCGACCGTTCCATGGCGCTCAGGTAGCGATGCACGAAGTCGATCCGCTGAGGATCCGACACCTTGCCGTCGCGCTGCACTCACTCGGGATTGCACAGGCCGTTCTCCGTGGTCACCACCGGCA
>CAKZMS010000506.1 GCA_937128785.1 uncultured Opitutaceae bacterium
CCCTCATCGAATAAGTTGCGCGCCCTCGTCGTTGGCTGTGGCCACATGGGCGCGTCGCATGCGCTGGCTTATCACAATCTGTCCGACGATTTTGAGATCGTGGGTCTGGTGTCCCGCGGGTCGGAGTCTCGGGGTAAATTGAACGCCCGGTTGGGCGGGAGCCTGCCCGAGTTTTCCGACTATACCACGGCCTTGAGTGAGTCCCATCCGGACGTCGTTTGCATCAGCACGTATCCCGATACCCACGCTGCTTATGCTTTGGCGGCGCTGGAAGCCGGCGCCCACGTGTTTTTGGAGAAGCCTCTGGCCACGACCGTGGCGGACGCGGAAGCCATCGTGGCCAAGGCGGCCGAAGTGGATCGCAAGGTTATGGTCGGCTACATCCTGCAGGTGCACCCCGCGTGGAAACAATTCACCGCCATGGCGAGTGACCTGGGCCGTCCGCTGGTCATGCGGATGAACCTGAATCAACAAAGCTCGGGCGATAACTGGCAGACCCATCGGAACCTCATGAGCTCGATCTCTCCGGTGGTGGACTGCGGGGTGCATTACGTAGACGTGATGTGTCGTATGACCGGCTCGCGTCCGATCCGGGTGAATGGCATCGGGGCGCGCCTTACCGATGAGCTGCCGGAAGGTGCGATCAACTACGGTCACCTGCAGGTGACCTTCGAGGACGGATCGGTTGGTTGGTATGAAGCCGGGTGGGGGCCCATGATGAGCGAGACCGCCTTCTTTGTGAAAGACGTGGCCGGACCGAAAGGCAGCCTTTCCATCGTGGCGACCAAGTCGTCCGGCGAAGGCAAGTCGGCCGATGTGAATGCTCACACCCAGACCGAGTCTCTGAAACTGCATCACGGCCAACTCAACGCCGATGGGACCTTTGCCAAACCCGATGAGCTGATCGAGGTCACGGATGAGCCCGACCACGACGAACTCTGCCGCCGCGAACAGCAGCTCTTCCTCCAGGCCATCAAAGGCAACGCCGATCTGACTGATCACATCCGCAGCGCTGTCGACAGCCTGCGCATCGTCTTGGCCGCCGACACGTCCTTCCGCGAAGGCCGGACGGTTAAGTTGTGAGCAGGAATTGAGATGAAATTTGCGACCCTCAGATGGTTGAAGAATTTCGGTGCTGACGATGGCGCCGATGCCTTGGCGAGTTTGATCGGAGCGGCGCAGGCGAACCCAGAGTTCCGGCAGGAACTACTGAACCTGCTCAAGCTGCCCGCCCAGCACCGTGAGCCCTTAATTCTTACCGCCGTGGCCGAGATGCGACTCAAGCGCGAACCCGAGTCAGCCTGCCGCGCATTCGAAGCCCTCGAGTCCGACGAAGCCGCCGCGAAGGCGATTGGGTTGTTGGAGGGGTAGGCGGAGCCTGGCGACCACCTCCCCAGCGCGGTCGACTGGCATGGTATTGCATAGTCCGCAGAAATCTCCGCCCGGATCGGTTGGTCGCTGAATCTGAATTGGGTGGGTTCAACTACAAACTACTACCGAGGAGTCACCGCGACGACACCTCAACTAGCAGCGCGAGTTTCGAACAACGTGACACCAACATAACAAGCCTGACCTCTTCGACGGCCCAACCTCCAGTTCGACTGTGTAAGACATCCCCAAAATGTTGGTATTAAGCGTTTGACCCCTTCGGCTGCCCCCGAGTCGTAAAAAGTGAATTACGTTTCACTTCATTAACTTTTTAGCGACATCGACCCCATGGGCTGCGGTCCTTTGCGGTTCTGCGTCTTGGCGTGAGTCCCGGCAGTGGAGGGTTGGTTACCTGGTGGAGATGAAACGGCGGTCTTGGCGAGACGCGCCCTACCTACTTTGTCGGAAAACCTTCGGGCCACGGCTGGCCTTCAGCCGGGCGCCAGAGGATGTGTTGGTCGATCGAGGGCTTATGGTGACGATACTTCTCCATAAGCTTGATCTTCTTCCTCACGTGGTCGCCGAGATTGGCTCCGTAGATGAAGGTGTTTTCGCCGGTCTCCGACACCACCATGAATTCCGTGGGCGAATTCTCGAAGTGATCGAGGAAGCCGCGGGCATTGTCGATTTCGCGATCGATGGCGTCCTGGAGGAAGGCCTCGTACTTCTTCTTTTGCTTGGCCGTGTTGCTTTCGAGGTAGCCATAGACCCCCGAACACCACGCCACCACGGTGCGCAGGGTGGTGGCCCAGTGGCGGTAGCCCCGCAGTCGATCGCGCAGGTCGTTGAAGACCGCGGTGGCCTGCGGGTTGTCGGCACATTTTTCCAAGGTGCGCGCTACCTGCTTTTCGGCCTTGGCGATGCGGGGCAGGAGCTTGCGGTCGAATCGTGGCACCATCTTGTCGGCCGACTCTCGGGTGATGAGCTCAAACAGCACGTCCTTGCCCAGATCATTGAGCCCGGGGTTGTTGTGCTGGAAGCAGCCGTGCCGCTCGTAGTAGTGGCGGTCGGCGGCCGGAATCGCTTCGATGTCGGGCACGATGGGGCGATCCCAGGTGCGCTGCCAGCACCAGCCGAATCCGCAGAAGAGCGGCACAATCGGTTGATGGGTGACGGCATCCTCGAACAGTTCCCAGGCTTTGGCCAGCGCCGGACCATGCTTGGGGCCGGCGAGCCGATTAGCCTCGGTGGCGAGGACTTCGTCGATGGTAATATCGGGGGTGAATTGGGCGGCGCGGATGGCAATGGGATTGGGGTGGTAGGGCGCGGCGGAGGTGTTGGCCAGTCCACCCATGGCGCTGACCATGTCGGTGCCGATGTCCTTCAATTGGGTCAGGCGGGCGTGGATCATGCGCGGCCAGGGAATACCGATCAGCGGCTCCTGGTTCCAGACCGGTCCGGCGGAGTAGGTCAGTATGGGTTCGACGCCTTGGGCGCGTTCTTTGGCGAGTTCCGGTTTCTCGCGGGGATCCATCCGGCAGTGAAACATGCCGCCGGCCACACCTTGTTGATCTTTGTAGGTGGGATGTGAATACGGCAGGGAATATCCGCGCGCCAGCAGGGAGGGACCCTCCCAGTGGATGCCGCGGCCCAACTCCGATTTGAGATGGTCGTGCTCCACCTTGAAGGGCTCGATGCGGAGGCTGAGTTTGAAGTCCGGGTTTACCTCGGCGGCGGCTTCGCGCACGTTGCGCAGGAACGCCCCCATGCTCTTGCCGGACGCCTCGGCGATTTTGTCGTGACTGCGCCACTCACGGATCATGTAAGGCCCGCCGTTGCGCCCGATGTAAAGCGAGGCGGAATGTTCGAAACCGCCGCCGCTGTCATTGGTCCAGATCGACATCGCGTCGAGATCGGGCACGGCCTTCATCAACTCCTGCGTGGCGAGGCGGAAGTGATGGCGGGTGACCGGGTGGTCCTGCGCCATGGTGTAACGGGGCAGTCGCGAGCGGAACGGATGATCGATGCGGGCACCGCGCAACGTGGGGTAGCGTTGGAAGAAACGTTCGGGGAGACTGCGGGGCTCGTAGAGGCAGACACTGGGTTTGAGGCCATACTTGCGGCCGAGGGCGGCGAGTTTTTTGAGCCTTTCGAGGTTGGCGTCGAGGTAGTGGGTCGGCCAGATGCCGCGGGTGAGCGGCGTATCGATGAAGTGATTAAATCCCGGGCAGTAGTTGTAGAACTGCGCGTAGTATTCACCGGGGACGGAGTCCTCGTAGGGGAAGCTGGCCTGCAGGCTGTTGACCTCGATGTGGGTGAAGCCGGATTCGGCCAAGGTGGCGGCGTAGTGCTCAGGGGAGAACTTGCGGTTGGTCCGCCAGTATTGGGCGAAGGAACCGTCCCAGATCGGGCGATTCATGGTGAAGCTGCGTTCGATCAGCAGGCCGGCCTCGAGCTTTTCGCGCGAAGTGGTGGAGAGGCGATGGGCGAGCAGACGCACGGCGGCGAACAGCCCGCTGCCTTCGCTGGCCATGATTTCGCCGGTGCCGTCTTCGGCCAGACGCAGCCACATCCAGTTTTTGGCTCCGGCAGAGCGGGCGGCCTTGGTGGCCGCGGTCGACCAACCGCGGGAGGCGAGGGCGATGTTGAAGCCCTTGGCCTTGGGTTTTGCAGCAGCCCGGAACTTGGTGTCGGTGAGTTGAGCCAGCTCGGCCGCGGCGGTTTTTTCGGCCGGAATAGCGCGAGTTGGAAAGGAGATGGGCTGCACGGACAGCAGGGAAGGGGCAGAGGTTGCGTCGCTCATATATCGAGCCAGCAGTTAGCCGGGTTTTCCCACCCCGGCGCGATATGAAAGATGATGAAAGAAAGGGGTGAGGCTAAGTCGAAGGTCGAAGAGTCGAATGTCGAGCTGACGAGGGGCGCGTTGGAGGGGCGCGCCCGCGGCGGGTGGAGGTGGAGCAGGTGAGCAGATGAAGCCGGCGGTCTCGGCGAGACACGCCCTACCTGGGCGGTGGAGCACATGAGCGAAGGAAACCCGCGGTCAACATCCGCGGCTTTATTCGGCGGAGAGGCAAC
>CAKZMS010000507.1 GCA_937128785.1 uncultured Opitutaceae bacterium
CGCGCACCTGCCATTGATAGCGGGTTTGCGGCGCGGCTTCGAAGCCGGGCGCCATTACCCACGGAGGCTGGGCGGATGCGATAGCCTCGGTGTCTGTTGGGTCGTCGAGAAGCTGACCATTCGAATCCAGCTGGTGGATACGAATCTGATAGGTAGTCTGCTCCACGCTCCGGATCGAGGATTCGAGCCGCCACGAAAAGCGGGGCACTGCCGTCTCTACCAGTTGCGGTGTTGCGGTATCCTCACAGCGCAGATGGGAAACGGATAGACCGTCAATCGAGACTTCAAAGCGGGTGGTGGGTAGGGCCATCGGGGTGAAAATAAGGCGGCAGAAAATGGGAAGAAACTCTACTTAATTTATTCGTGATGCCCTCAGTTTGGAGTGGGTTGATATCTTCGCACTGAACCAGTGAAGCTCGATTTCTTAGCCGTTTTGATCCCGGTAGAGGTGTCAGCCCAACCGCATTCTTCCTTATATTGCGGAATAGGAGGGCTTGATTTTGGCTCTGACGCTGCATTGACCGTGTTCGCAAGGTGCGGTCGAATGACCCCGGTTTACCCCTGCAACGCTCTCTCCAACCCAATCCGATCCCTTATGAAGTCTCTATCCAAGACCCTCTTGGTCGCTACCGCGATCGCCCTGCCGTTTTCGGCCTTTGCCGCCCACCACAAGAACCATGAAGTGCCGATGGCCAACCAGCTCATCGTCATGAGCCTCGGTGCCGCCGAAGACAAGGTGCTCCAACTCGCGGACGCGATTCCGTCGAGCAAATACGACTACACTCCGATGGAGGGGGTCTCCAATGTTGGTGAGGTGCTCATGCATTTGGCCGGAGCCAACTATTTCATCGGCAGCATGCTCGGTCATGAAGTCCCTGAAGGGATCAATCCGCGTGAGCTTGGCAAAGATGCTGACAAGGCCGCCATGATTGAGATCTACAAGGCCTCCGTGAAGCACGCCAAGAAGGCGGTCAAGATGGTCAGTGCCGATGCGATGGCGGAAGAAATCGAGTTTTTCGGTATGACCGCGCCCCGCGGTCGTTTGGCCCTCATCGCAGCCGATCACCAGCACGAGCATCTGGGCCAATTGATCGCCTATGCGCGGGCGAACAAGATCGTCCCGCCGTGGAGCGAGTAAGCTGAATCGTTAGATTCGAATCCTTTTCCAAACGGAGTCCTGCGGGGCTCCGTTTTTTTGGGCATGGCGGGATGGAACTCTCAATTCGTGGGAGACCGTCAGCCCGGGTTTTTTCAAACAGGAGGGCGCGGAGTAAAGCAGAGCTATCAGCCTGCGGGGTCTTCTACAGAAGGAAACAAAGCGAACAAAGCCGTCGGCCTGAAACGTAGTGCCGGCCCTCTGAAACAGACGCCGGCTAAAGCACGGCGCTACGCCAATGCAACGACTCTGCTGTCCTCCGCTCCCTCCTGTAAAATTCGTTTCAGTGGAGTGGCTTCGTGCCCTTCGTTTCCTTCTGTAAAATCCAATCCCGTTGGTTGATCGTTGCCTCACTCCACTTTTGGCCCGATCCACTTCAGCACGGTCACCAACAGCACGGGCAGGAACGTGAGGGTCACCAGGCTGGTGAACAGCAGGCCGAAGAGGACGATCGCGCCTACGCCGCGGTAGAGTTCGGTCCCGGCTCCGGGGATGAGCACGAGGGGCGCCAAGCCGCACACCGTGGTGATCGTGGTCATCATGATCGGGCGCAGCCGGGAGGCGAGGGCGTCTTCCACGGCGGCTGCGGTTGAAGCCGCCCCGCCGCGGATATTCGCCAACGTTTCTTCCACGATGAGAATGGGATTGTTCACGACGGTTCCGAGCAGGATCAGGAATCCCAACATCGTGATCATGTCGAACGGTTGCGTGATCGGCGCCAGACCGATAAAGGGCATCATCGTGCCAAGCACATTGAACAACCAGAGTCCGATGATGCCGCCGGCGATGCCGAGCGGCACGGTGAAGAGGATGATGAACGGGTAACCCCAGTGGGTGAAGATCACCACCAGCAACAGGAAACACAGGATGATCGACACGACAAAATTGGACCCCAGTGAAGCCCGGGTGGCGTCCAGTTGGTCACTGGCACCGGAAAGACCGGCGGTTACGGATGGCGGGATCTCTCCGTTGGCGCGCATGTGGCCCACCACGTCGTTGCGCACGATTTCGACGGCGGTTTCCAGAGCGATCTCGCGTGGAGGGATGATGTTGAGGGTCACCGTGCGCCGGCCGTCAACGCGGCGAATCGCATCGGTATCAACGGTCTCCACGATGTCAGCCAGAGCGCTGACCGGGAGCACGCCGCCGCGGGGCGTGTGCAGGGACATCTCGCCCAGGGTCCCGATACGGCGATCGTTGACCGCACCGCTGTAGAGGTAGATGTCGATTTTGTTGTCGTCGTAGAAGAATTCATCGACGTAGGCACCATCGGCGAGCGCCGCCAGAGCGTAACCAAACTCGGTGTTGGTGAAGCCGAATTCGGCGGCGCGATCCCAGCGCGGACGCAGTTCCACCAAGGGCTGTCCGAGCACGAGGTTCGAGGGGCTGGAGCCGATTTGACCCTCGGGAAATACTTCAGCGGCGCGGCGATAGGCGGCCAAGGCGGTGCGGTAAATTTCGGGCAGGTTCGCCCCGCTGATTTCCAAATTCACGCTGCGGGTGCCGCCGTCATTGCTGGAGATGATCGCGCCGCGGGAGGCGAAGGCACGCATACCGGGGGAGGATT
>CAKZMS010000508.1 GCA_937128785.1 uncultured Opitutaceae bacterium
ATTCCGCGTGATTGGTCGCGCCGTATTTATCGAGCACGCTGCGTTTCCGTTTGGCCGTCAGTTCGGACAGTTGATGGTAGCCCGCTTCCAGCACGCGGGACCACTGAGCGTAGCGCGAGGGGCAATCCAGGAAGGGTGTGCCGTCGGCCGATCCGTAGGCTTGGTCGAGCTGGTGAGCGAATTCGTGAAGCGCGACGTTGTGGCCGTCGAACGTGTTTTGGGCGCCTTGGAGCACGGCATCCCAAGCTAGGACAACCGTGCCGTTACTCGACGATTCGCCGAGCCGCACGACTTCGCGTTCGGTCACAATGCCGAGCGCGTCGACTGTGCGGTGCGTCGCTCGGTAAGCGGATGGGTAGATTAATATCGAGCGTAGCTTGGGAAACGGCGGACCGGGGTGATTCATCACCAACAAGCACGCCTGACCCGCGATGGTCAGAACCATCTCGTCGGTGAGTTCGAGCCCCCCGCAGGCTTCGAAATTCTTGCGAGCCACGAAATGCGTGATCTGCCCATGGAGCTGTTCCCGCAAAGTATCGGGCAGTTTGCCATAGACCGGGATACGGTTCGACAACACCTCGATCCACTCCGGCTGAAACTCGGGCGGCGCTTTCTCGGGTGGATCAAACCACCGGGCAAGTGTGCTCCAAAAGCCCATCAATCCAAAGGGGTCATGTCGTTATATGTTAATTTTGTGATCGGATGAGTTTGTTTCGAGACGCGATGAGCTGCTAAAGGCAAAAAATTTAACAAATAACGACATGACCCCTTAGCGGAGCCCGGTCAGGTTCATCAGGCGGGCGGTTTCGCGGTAGGCTTCTTCGACCCACTCTACGATCTTGTCGGGGTCGGGGGAGTATTCGAGTTCGATGGCGACGGTGCCGTCGATGTTGAGCTCTTTGATCGCCTGCAGGTAGGGGGCGAACTTCACTACGCCGCGTCCGGGGGGGAGGTCGCCATGCACCTTGCCGTCGCAATCGCTGATGTGCACATGCACGGCCTTGCCGGCGAGATCGGGGACTTGCTCGGGGCCGGTGTCGGAGAGCACGAGGTGGCTGATGTCGATGTTGGCCCGGACCCGCGGGTGGTCGCAGTCGTCGATGAAGCGCACCATTTCCTTGATGTTGTTGAGGAGGCTCAGGCGGAAGGGCTCCAACTCGAGGGCGATGTCGAGGTTCTTGGAGTCGGCGTAGTCTCCGAGTTCGCGGCAGGTTTTGACGGCCCAGTTCCATTGGTCGGCGGGCGCGATGACTTCGCGCTGCCAGAGGTATTCACCGAGCACGAGGAGGAGGTTTTTGGCACCGAATTCGGCGCACAGATCGATGAATTTTTTGCAGCGCTCGACGTGAAACGCCCGCACGGGATCGTTGAAATCGATGAGGCCGGTAGCGACGACGGGCAGGGATACGATCGGAAGGTTAAGCCGTTCACAGGTCGACTTGATGTCGGTTTTCTCCTGATCGGTGATGGTCATCGCCTCGGTGAAAATATCCACGCAGTCGAAGCCGATGCGGGAGATGTGTTCGAGGCCAGTGATGGTGTCGACGCCGGCTTGGCCGAACGCGCTGTTGATGATGCCGAGTTTCATAAGGGGGGGGAGCGTTGCGGATGCTTGGGACGAGGGGCAGGATAGTGTCGGGCATAAAGACCCGACCCACCATTTTAAGATGGGGTTAGGTTCAGGGAGAAATGGTGGCGGGGTCGATTGCGCGATGCTCGATGGCACTAAGCACGGCAGCTTCGACCAGTGCTAAGGTATGGAGGTTGTCCCGGGCGGCGATGGCGGGTGGCTCGCCCGACTCGATTGCGACGAGCAGCTGGCCCATGGTGTCGGCGAAGGCGTCGGGGAACCAGCTCTCCTTCAAATCAGGAGCGGTGAAGTCGGCATCTCCTTTGCGAGCAAACCGGACCGCGGAAGGGGTGGTGTAGGGATCCTGGCACCAGCCGATTTCACCGATGGCCAGGCCGTCTAATCCTTCGATGCGCCACTCGATTCTGATGTCGGCTGGGCAGCCTTCGCGAGCGGGCCCCGTCCATACGTCATCCACGACGACGGCACGCATACCGGTATCGTATTCCAGGATGGTGGTGCAGATGCCATCGGAGTGGGGGAAGGTGGTGCGCGGGTCCGGCCGCGTGCTGCAATACACGCGGTCGGGGTTGCCGAACCAGTGGCGCATGCAGTCGAGGTGGTGGATCGACATGATGCGCAGCGAAGCGGAGCCGGTGTCGGCTTGCCAGGGTTGCCAATGGGGGATGCCGCGCATGTCGATAGTGGCGAAGATGGCATCGCCCAGCTGGCCGCTTTCCAGCAGATGGGTGGCCACGCGCACCGAGGGATCGTAGCGCATGTTCTGATTGACCGAGAGCGTGATGCCGGCGGCTTCGCAGGCTTCCACGGCGGCGACCGCGTCGGTGTAGTTCAGGGCGAGCGGTTTCTGAGCGAGGATCGCCTTGGCCGTGCCGCGCTGGCAGGCGGCTTTGATGAGCTCGAGCTGAAACTGCGGCGGAACGGCGATGTCGAGCACCTCGATCGTGGGATCATCAAGCAACGCTTCGAAGGTTGGGTAGGTCGTGGGGATATCGTGGGCAGCGGCGACCTTGGCGGCGTTGTCGGGATTGCGCGACGCGATGGCGGCGACGTTGAAACCCGCCGTGCGATAGCTGGGTAGGTGGCAGTCGTTGACGATGAAACCACTGCCGAGGATCCCGATCTTGGTGGCTAGATTCTGAGGACGCGGGGGAAGCGGAAGCGAAGTCATGATCGGGGTGGAGCAGAGAAAGCGTAAACGGTGGTGCGGTGGTGGTGGTGATCCGGCCGTAGAATGATGTCACCGAGGTCGGGGCAGTTGGGTCCATCAGGGTAGCCTTCGCATTCGAGGCAGAGTCCGGCGAAAGGACCGTGAGGGTGGCCCGATTTTCCGGTGGTAGAGGGGTCCAGACTCACGCCGGTGTAGAACTGTAGACAAGGTTCGTCGGTATGGACGTTGAGAATGCGTCCGCTGGCGGGGTCCTCCACGCAGGCGACGTGGTGGGGTTGGCCGTCGTTGGGCAGGAAGTAGAGGTCGCCGTGTTGGCCGTGCAGTTCGGGGATCGCATCACCGAGGCGGCGGAACTGGCGGAAATCATTACCGGGCGACGTCACGGGTTTGCGTTGGCCGAGAAGGCCCATGCGTTCGTCGGCGGGAGCGTAGTGGTCGGCCATAATCTGCAGACGATGATCGCGAACGTCGCCCGAGCCTTCGCCTGACAGGTTGAAATAGGAGTGCTGCGTAAGGCTGAACGGAGTCGCCTTATCGGTGACACCTTCAACCTCCACGACCAATTCGTGGTGGCGCGTAAAGGTGTAGGTGACGGCGGCATCGACTTTGCCGGGGTAGCCGTCTTCACCATCCGGGCTTCGGTATTCCAACCGCAGGCAAGGCGCTCCGTCGGGGCGAGTCAGTGGCGTCGGATTCCAGTTGCGTCGGCTGAAGCCGACGTCACCGCCGTGGAGGTGATTGGGCGCATCGTTCGCGGCAAGCGGGAAGGTTTGGCCATCGAGGGTGAATTGCGCGCCATTGATGCGGCCGGCGACGCGACCAGCGATGGCGCCGAAGTAGGGATGGGGAGCCAGGTAGTCTTCAAGCCGGTCGAATCCGAGCACGACGTCGGCGAGTTGGCCCTCGTGGTCGGGCACTTTGAGGGACGTGATGATGGCACCGAGCGTGATGATCCGTGCGCCGCTGCCGTCGGGCAGCGACAGGTCATACGCTTCCACCGTCTCGCCGGAAGGAAGCTGGCCGAATGGGGTAGGGCGCATGGAGAGGGGAGTGGGGTCTACTCGCCGCGTAGCAGGGCGCGCAACATGCGACCGTTGGCCGTGAGATCGTCTTCGGTCCAGCCGCTGATCTTGGTCACGTGGGGTTTGAGGATGGCGGAGGTTTCGTCCTTGTTGCTGATCGACCAGGCGGCGTGGGAAAGGTCTTTGGCTTTGATGAACTTCATCCACTCGGCGACGGACTCATGGTCGATCGCACCGTCACCGTTGGCGTTTACCGAGCCCCACTCGGTGACCATCAACGCCACGCCGGCATCGAGAGCGGTTTGGGCGCGCTGGCGCAGATCGGCTTTATGCGTGCCGGCGTAGAAATGAAGGGTGTAGGCGACGTTGGGGTCGTCGATGGGATCGGCGGCGGCCTCGTCGACGCGTTGCGACCAGTAGGGCGTGCCGACGATGATGAGGTTATCGGGATCATGCGCACGGATCGCGGCGATGACGCGTTTGGCGTAGGGTTTTACGGTTTTGGACCAGGACACCTTGAGGGGTTCATTGTAGATCTCGTAGATGACGTGGGGCTGGTCGCCGTAAAGTTGAGCCATGCGGGAGAAAAACGCCACGGCGTCCTCGACGTTGTCCTCGGCGTGGTGGTCGTGCCAATCGATGAGCACGTAGATGTCGTTGGCGATGGCGGCTTCGACGACGGCACGAACTTTGGCGAGTTCCTGGGCGGGTTGCTGCTGGTAACCGAGCGGACCGCTGTGCACCCCGAGCGCGGCGCGAGCGAGGGTGACCTTCCAGTCCTCCACCAGCCAATCCACGGTTTCTCTGGTGTAGTAGGGTGCGCCGTCCCAGTGGCTCCAGAAGTGACTCACTCCCGCGACGGCAACGGGATCGCCGTGCGCCCCGACGATGCGATTGCCCTCGGCGCGGAGGAGACCGTTTTCGGATACGACACCGGCGGAGAGAGAAGAGGTCTGCATGAGCAGACCGAGGGCGAGGGGGAGCAGGCGCTTCATGGGGAAGATCAGCCCATCACTCGACGGCTGGTTAGACAAGCCGAGCGGCGGTTAATGTTCCCTCGGTCCGGCGGACGACCCGAAGGCCGTCTGCTGCTCGCATGATCAGGACGACGCGTTGAAAGCGTCGACCCTGGCGCGGATAGCGCGGGTGTGATCAGGCGTGCTGCCACAGCAGGAGCCGATGATGCTAGCCCCCGCAGTGAGGGCGTCGGGGACCTTGGCGGCGGTCTCCTCGGGCGGCTGCTTGTAGACAGCCTTCATGTTTTCGAGGACAGGCAGACCGGCGTTGGGCTGGATCATGACGGGCAGGTCGGACGTCTCCTTATAAAGCTCCGTGACCATGGTGGCCCCGGCCATGTCCATACCGGTGCCACAATTTAGCGCGATGATGTGCGCGCCCTTTTCCTCGATGAATTCGGCAGCAGCTTCGGGCGAGACGCCCATCATGGTTTTGTAGAACGTGCCGTCCATGGAGAGATCGTAGGCCAACGATGCGATGATGCAGGGGGCATTGGCGGCGAGGGCTGCTTCGATGCCAGCCTCGACTTCTTCGAGACCGGTTTGGGTTTCAATGATGATGGCATCCACCCCGGCGCCGACCAGGGCGTTGGCCTGTTCGGTCAGAGCATCCACGGCCTCGTCGTAAGGCAGCTCGCCGTAAGGCTCCAGGATGGCGCCGAGCGGACCCATGTCGCCGAGCACATAGCCTTCGCGACCACCGAAGGCTTCGCGGGCGATACGGGCGGCGGCGGCATTGATTTCGACGAGATCGTCCGCCACGCCGTGGCGTTTGAGCATGAGACGCGAGGCGCCGAACGTATTGGAGATGATGCAGTCCGCACCGGCGTCGGCGTAGCGTTTCTGGATCTCCAGCACGCGCTCGGGGTGGGTGATGTTCCAAGCTTCGCCGGAAGCGCCTTGTTCGAGACCGGCGAGCATGAGTTGGGTGCCCATGCCGCCGTCACATACCAGACGACGTTGGGAAATGGCTTCGAGCAAAGTGGGTTGGGACATGTCCCTATTTCGAAGACAATTCGGAGTAGGGGCAACTCCACAGGGCAGTTCCCCCACGATTTGCCTGCGCGGTTACGGGACTTGGCGCAGCTGGAGGGAGTCGATGATGACCCCACGGGCGAGCACGTTGGTGATGACGACGCTCGTAGTGCCGGGTTTGAGCCACCCGCGCTCACACAGGAGGCTGAGGGCGTTTTGAATCGTTTCCTCCGGGTCTTCGGAAAATTCCATGTGGAAGGGCTCCACTCCCCAAGGCAGCAGCAACTGGCGGAAAAGAGAGTCGATGTCGGTGAAGGCGAAAATCGGCACACCGCGGGGACGAAGAGCGCCCAGCGTATAGGCAAGAAATCCGCTGCGCGTGAACACGATGATAGCCGAGTCGCCCAGGGACTGGGCCAGCCGCGCGGCGGAGCGCAGCATCTTGGGCTTGGGCTCGTGGAGTTGGAGATTTTGGTTAATTTCCCCGTCCACTGAGGGTTCAATGCTCTCGATGATGTTCTTCATCACCTGAACGGATTCGAGCGGGTATTTGCCGATGGTGGTCTCCCCTGAAAGCATCACGGCATCGGCCTGTTCGCGGATGGCGTTGGAGACATCGGAAATCTCGGCGCGGGTCGGCATGGGCGAGGAAATCATGGTCTCCAGGAGATGGGTGGCGACGATCACGGGTTTACCCGCATCGCGGCACGCCGCGATCATCTCGGTTTGCACGAGAGGCAGCCGGTGGTAGTCGATCTCGATGCCGAGGTCGCCGCGGGCCACCATGATACCGTCGGCCTCGGCGATGATTTCCTGCATATTGCGCACGCCGGCCTGGTCTTCGATCTTCGCGATGATCTTGGCTTGGGAGCCGAGCTCATCGAGAAAGCTCCGCAGTTGCTTGATATCGGATCCCTGACGCACGAATGAGAGCGCCACAAAATCAATGCCCGCTTTCACTCCGGCGCGCAGGTCGGCCTCGTCCTTTTCGGTGAGGCAGGGAAGTTTCACGAACACGCCGGGTAGATTGATATGTCGTTTGGATCCGATGGAACCGGGCGTGAGGACCTCGAGGCGGACGCGTTGGTGGTCGCGGTCGATGACCTTCATCCGGATCAGTCCGCTGTCGATCAACACCGTGTCACCTATGTTCAAATCGGCGGGCAGTCCCGGGTAGTTGACCGAAACCGCCGCGACGTCGCCGGTGGGTTCGGCCGCCTCGATGTGAATTTCGAAATGGTCGCCGGTGTTGACGATGATGTCCTTTTCGACCCGCCCCGTCCGAATCTCGGGTCCTTTGACATCCATCATCACTCCGACGTGCCGGCCGACCTCGTCGGAGGCTTCACGGATAAACCACATGGCATCATCGACCCATTGGTGGGAGGCGTGGGCCATATTGAGGCGGAGAATGTCGACGCCGGCGGTGATGAGTTGGGCCAGCATCTCTTTGGACTCCGTGGCGGGTCCGAGAGTGGCGATGATCTTGGTGTGGCGGTAGTAGGACATCGGTCGAGTGGGTGAAACCAGTATGCAGGAATGAAGCCAATTTGAGCATTGGTCCAACCATCGCGCGGTCCGCACACTAAAGATGATCGATTCGTAACGTAAGGCGGGTGAATTTGTTGCCTGATCCTCCGCTCAACAAGTGTTGGTAGGGCCTCCGGGATTCGAACCCGGAACCAAGGGATTATGAGTCCCCTGCTCTAACCATTGAGCTAAAGCCCCAACAACTGTGAGAGCGCATCATTTGAGGGTTTCGCAGCTGACGTCCAGTTCCGAAACGATCAGGCTGGGTGCGTGGCGACGCGGATGCTTGCGATGCAACACGGAGGCTCGCTTGTATTCCATTTGTCCATGATGCTGGCAAGCGACCGATGCAGACTCCCGACCTCATTGTTATCTTTGTTTACGTGGTCGGGCTTTTTGTGGTCGGAGGCATTTATGGGGGAAAGGTAAAGTCGTCGCGCGACCTGTTTGCGGCGGGTGGGAATTCGCCGTGGTGGGTATCGGGGTTGAGCGGATTCATGACCATGTTTTCCGCTGGCACGTTTGTGGTGTGGGGCGGCATCGCTTACAAACATGGCTTCGTCGCTGTAAGCATCAACATGTGCTATGGCGTCGCCGCGCTTCTGGTGGGTTGGTTAGTGGCCGGACGTTGGAAGCAAAGCGGCATCACCACGCCGGCTGAGTTTGTGCGACTGCGTTTCGGGCCCAAGGCCGTGCACGGTTACACGTGGGCGGTGATGGGTTATCGTGCCATGAGTGCAGCCGTCTCATTGTATGCGTTGGCGGTGCTGTTGTCGGCGTTGATTCCGGT
>CAKZMS010000509.1 GCA_937128785.1 uncultured Opitutaceae bacterium
GGTAACCGGCATCCGCGGTCTTAAGCGCGGTATCGGCGAGACCCTTGCGGGCACCGTGGGTGGAGATGAAGTATTCGAGCACGGTCAGACCCTCGCGGAACGAGGACAGAATCGGACGCTCAATGATTTCACCGGAGGGCCTGGCCATCAATCCGCGGGTGCCGCACAGCTGGCGAACCTGCTGTTTGTTACCACGGGCACCGGAGTCCATCATGATGTAGACGGGATTCACCTCGTCCCGACCATCGTTGTCCTGGAGCTTGTTGAACACTTCCTTGGCGATCTTGTCGGTGGCACCGGTCCAGATATCGACGACCTTGTTATAGCGTTCGCCATCGGTAATGATACCCTTGGAGAACTGGCCTTCGACTTCGTTGATCTTTTTCCGGGAGTCGGCGACGATCCCCTTCTTGGCGTCGGGGATGATCATGTCATCGATACCGATCGAGATGCCGGCCTTGAACGCGGTGTTGAAGCCGAGCTCCTTCAGGCGGTCCAGGGTGTCGACCACTTCCTGTGGATCGATGCCTTCGAGCTTGGTGGTCTCAAGAATGAGGTCACCCAGCTTGCCCTTCGGCACCGGGAAATTCACGAAACCAAGACCCTGCGGCCAAATCTCGTTGAAGATAACGCGACCAACCGTGGTGCGGATGACCTTCTTGACGGAGTTGCCGAAGGTCGATTCCGCTCCGACGTCCGGGTTGGGGATATCAACCCAATCGTGGACGGTCAACGCACCATCATCCATGGCGAACACGACTTCCTGGGGGCCGGAGAGCAGCGGAACGCGGGCGTTCTTGGCGGGCTTCTTGCGCGGCTCGATCGTCAGGTAGTAGGAACCCGACACGATGTCCTGGGACGGCGTGAGGATCGGCTTGCCGGAGGACGGCGAGAAGATGTTGGAGGTCGCCATCATGAGGAGTTTGCACTCCATGATCGCTTCCAACGACAACGGCACGTGGACGGCCATTTGGTCACCATCGAAGTCGGCGTTGTATGCGGTGCAGACCAACGGGTGAACCCGGATGGCTTCACCTTCAATCAACACCGGCTCAAAGGCCTGAATGGAAAGACGGTGAAGGGTCGGCGCCCGATTCAACAGAACCGGATGGCCCTTGGTGACCTCTTCAAGGATATCCCAAACTTCCGGGGACTTCTTCTCGATCATCTTGCGGGCACCGCGGACGGTGTGCACGAAGCCAAGTTCCTTGAGGCGGCGAATGATAAACGGCTCAAACAGCACGAGGGCCATTTTCTTCGGCAGGCCGCACTGGTTCAGCTTCAGCTCCGGGCCGATAACGATCACGGAACGACCGGAGTAGTCGACGCGCTTACCAAGGAGGTTTTGGCGGAAACGACCCTGCTTGCCCTTGAGCATGTCGGAGAGCGACTTCAGCGCCCGGTTACCGGCGCCGGTGACCGGACGACCGTGACGACCGTTGTCGAATAGGGCGTCGACGGATTCCTGCAGCATGCGCTTTTCGTTATGGATAATAACGTCAGGCGTCTTGAGCTGCATGAGGTTCTTCAACCGGTTGTTCCGATTGATCACGCGACGGTAAAGGTCGTTGAGATCGGAAGTGGCGAAACGCCCACCTTCGAGCGGCACGAGGGGACGCAGATCCGGCGGGATCACCGGCAGCACTTCGAGCACCATCCACTCGGGACGGGACTCGGAACCGATGAAGCCTTGGATGACCTTGAGACGCTTGGAGAGCTTCTTCTTGATCTGCTTGGAACGCGTGGCGCGCATCTGCTCCTGGAGCTCGACGACGGTGGCGTCCATATCCATGATCTGGAGGCAGTCACGCACGGCCTCGGCCCCCATCTTGGCGACGAAGGAATCATCCCCATACTCGTCGAGAGCCTGGCGGTATTCCGTGTCGGTGAGGAGTTGCTTGAGCTCGAGCGGAGTCTTACCTGGGTCGACCACCATGTAGTTCTCGTAATAGATCACGCGCTCGAGGGAGCGGGCGGTCATGTCGAGCAAGAGACCGAGGCGACTCGGCATGCTCTTCAGGAACCAAATGTGGGTGACGGGCACCGCGAGTTCGATGTGGCCCATGCGCTCGCGACGAACGCGGGAGATGGTCACTTCGACGCCGCAGCGGTCACAAACGACATCCTTATATTTGATGCGCTTGTATTTGCCGCAGGCGCACTCGTAGTCGCGCACCGGGCCGAAGATCTTCTGACAGAAGAGTCCCCCGGGCTCGGGCTTGAAGGTGCGGTAGTTGATCGTCTCGGGGTTTTTGACCTCCCCTTTGGACCAGCCGCGGATGGTTTCCGGGGCGGCGACGGTGATGGAAACGCAATCGAACGGATTCTCGTCCACGCCGAGGGCGGAGCGGGCTTCTTCGCGGGCTCCGGCGGCGACTTCGTTGGGTTGAATACTCATGATCTGATTATCCTGTAATTAAATTAGAAGTTGCTGACGCGGGTCTGGATCGACGCGGCGGAAGGGGGCTGAACCGGAGTCAGGTTGCCGAGGGCATCCTGCTTGTTGAGTTTAATGTCCAAGCCGAGGGATTGGATTTCCTTGATCAACACGTTGAAGGATTCCGGCGTGCCGGCCGTGAGCGTGTTGTCGCCCTTGACCAGTGACTCGTAGATCTTGGTGCGACCCTGGACATCGTCGGACTTGACGGTGAGCAGTTCCTGCAGGGTGTGCGCCGCGCCATAAGCTTCGAGCGCCCACACCTCCATTTCACCGAAGCGCTGGCCACCGTATTGCGCCTTACCACCGAGCGGCTGCTGGGTGACGAGGGAATAAGGGCCGACCGCCCGAGCGTGAATCTTATGGGAGACCAAGTGATTCAGCTTCATCATGTAGATGTAGCCGACCACAACCTTCTGATCGATCTTATCACCGGTGCGTCCGTCGAAGAGCGTGGACTTACCGGAGTTTGGCAGACCTGCGTCGTCGAGGTAGGCGCGCACCTGCTTCTCGGGGATACCGTCGAACACCGGAGTGGCGACCTTGATACCGAGCTTGGAACACGCCCAACCGAGGTGGGTTTCCAGCACCTGTCCGACGTTCATGCGCGACGGCACGCCCAGCGGATTGAGACAGATTTGAATGGGAGTGCCGTCCGGGAGGAAAGGCATGTCCTCTTCGGGTACGATCTTGGCGACCACACCCTTGTTACCGTGACGGCCGGCCATCTTGTCACCGACCTGCAGCTTCTGCTTGGTGGCGACGTAAACCTTCACCTGCTTGATCGCGCCGGTGCCATCGTCCTCACCGGACTCAACGCCGGTGATCTTGCGCTCACGATCGGCTTCGAGCTCGTCGAACTTGGACTGGAAGGAACCGATGATCTCCATGATCTTGATGCGAACCGGAGACGGATCGATTTCGACGTGTTTGGAGACGGCGGCGAGCTTGCGGAGCAAGGTCTTGGTGATCTTCCGATTGGCGGGAATGATAATCTCGCTGGTGTCACCATTAATGACATCCAACGGAATCTTCTCACCGAGGAGAATGTTGGAGAGGGACTCGGTGAGGGCTTCACGGAGCTTGTCCATCTCGGTCTTGTAGCCTTCCTGGATCTGCTTGATCTGGCGGCGACGGTCGGACGGCGAGAGCTTCTCACGCTCGAAATCGACGCGGCTCGAAACCTTCACATCCATGATAATGCCGGCGGCTCCGGAAGGAACGACCAAGGAGGTGTCCTTCACGTCGGCTGCCTTTTCACCGAAGATGGCGCGGAGGAGTTTCTCTTCCGGCGCGAGTTCGGTTTCGGACTTCGGCGTGATCTTACCCACGAGGATGTCGCCCGGCTTCACCTCGGCTCCGACGCGAATGACGCCGTTGTGATCGAGGTTCTTGAGGGCTTCTTCACCCACGTTCGGGATATCCCGGGTGATCTCTTCCGGACCGAGCTTGGTATCACGCGCGGTGACCTCGAATTCCTGAATGGGGATCGAAGTGAAAATGGCTTCCGTGAGCACTTTCTCGGAAATGAGAATCGCGTCCTCGAAGTTGTAACCATTCCACGGCATGAAGCCGACGAGCACGTTGCGTCCGAGGGCCATCTCACCCTTCTGGGTGGAAGGACCGTCAGCAACAATCTCACCGGCCTTGATCTTTTGGCCGAGGTCGACGACCGGCTTCTGATTGAAGCAGGTGCCGGCATTGGAACGCATGAACTTGCGCAATTCGTAGACGTGAACGCCCTTCTTCGGATCACTCTTGGGCGACTTGTCGAAGTTCTTGGGCATTTCACCATCTTCGGTGACCACCACGCGGCGGGCATCCACGGAGGCGACGACGCCGGGAGCATCGGCCACGGCGACGATCTTCGAGTCACGGGCGACGCGTTCCTCAATGCCGGTGCCCACGTAGGGGGACTCGGCCTGGAGCAGCGGCACACCTTGGCGCTGCATGTTCGAACCCATGAGCGCGCGATTGGCATCATCGTGCTCGAGGAACGGAATCATGCCGGCCGCGATCGAGATGACCTGCTTGGGCGACACATCCATGTAGTCGACTTCCGATGAATCGACTTCGAGGAACTCGCCATCCTGACGGACGGTGACCTTGCCGATGAAGTTGTTCTTGTCGTCGAGTTCGGAGTTCGCCTGGGCGATGATCTTACCTTCCTCCTGGTCGGCGGTGAGGTAATCAATCTTGTCGGAAACCTTACCCTTCGCGACGGAGCGATACGGCGTTTCGATGAAGCCGAACTCGTTGACGCGGGCGTAGGTGGAGAGGGAGTTGATCAGGCCGATGTTCGGACCTTCCGGGGTCTCAATCGGGCAGATGCGGCCGTAGTGCGAAGGATGCACGTCACGGACTTCAAAGCCGGCGCGCTCGCGGTTGAGACCACCTGGGCCGAGCGCAGACAAGCGGCGCTTGTGCGTAACCTCGGCGAGCGGGTTGATCTGGTCCATGAACTGCGAGAGTTGGGACCGGGCAAAGAAATCGCGGATGACGGTGGTGAGCGCCTTCGGGTTGATCAGCTTTTGTGGCGTGATCGAATCGACACTCTGATCATACATGGTCATGCGCTCGCGAACGAGACGCTCCGTGCGGGAAAGGCCCACGCGGCACTGGTTGGCGAGCAACTCGCCGACGGTGCGGACGCGACGGGAACCGAGGTGATCGATATCGTCGACCACGCCTTCGCCCTTCTTGAGCCGCACGAGATACTTGGTCGCAGCGACGATGTCACCGGACTCCAGGGTGCGTTGTTCGAGTTCAACCTCGAGACCGAGCTTCTGGTTGACCTTGTAGCGACCCACGCGACCGAGGTCGTAGCGCTTGGGATCGAAGAAGAGGCGCTTGAGCAGGGCCTTGGCGTTGGCCGTTGTCGGAGGTTCACCGGGACGCAGGCGCTTGTAGATTTCCTTGAGAGCTTCCTCCTCGTTGCGGGTCGGATCCTTCTTGATCGCGCGGGTGATGGCACCTTCGTCAATCGAAGTGTCGATCACGCGGATGAGCGGGATGTCGTGCTCCTCGATGGAACGCACGATCTGCTTGGTCAGGGGTTCGAGCGCACGGGCGAGAACCACCCCCTTTTGAGCGTCGATGGCGTCTTCGACCAAAACGAGGTTGGAGACGTTTTCCATCTTGAGGGCCTTGCTGACCTTGAGCTCCTGGATGCTGTAGAACAGATCGAGGATCTCGGTGTCGCTGGAGTAGCCCACGGCGCGGAGCAAAGTGGTGATGAGAAATTTGCGACGACGACGGCGGCGGTCGAGGTAAACGTAGAGCAAGTCGTTGTTGTCGAACTGAACCTCCAACCAAGTGCCGCGGTCCGGGATGATGCGGAAAGAGTGGAGCAGTTTGCCGTTGGCGTGAGGGGCGACCTCAAACGCGATACCGGGGGAACGGTGAAGTTGGGAAACAACCACCCGCTCGGCGCCGTTGATGATGAAGGAGCCGCGCTCGGTCACCATCGGGATCTCACCCATGTAAATCTCCTCGTCCTTGATGAAGTCTTCTTCCCGGAGGCGGAGCTTCACGTAGAGGGGGACGGAGTAGGTGATGCCTTCACGCAGGCATTCGATCTCGGAGTTCTTGGGATCGCCGATCGTGTAGGAGACATACTCCAGGGTCAGACGACCGTCATAGGACTCGATTGGGAACACCTCACGGAACACGGCTTCAAGGCCCTGATTAAGGCGTTGCTTGTCCGGGGTCCCTTTTTGCAGGTAATCGAGATAAGAACTGATCTGAAGTTCGATCAGGTTCGGCGGTTGAAGCACCTCACGGAGCTTACCGAAGTTGATGCGATCGGCTTGGTTTTTACGGACGGCCATGGATTTTCCCGGTTGGATGGATGACTGATTGACGGCGGCGGGCGGAAAAGGGCCGCAGTCAGACGCTCGCTTCCCCACCCCGGCGGTGGCGAAAAGAGGTCAATTCTGGCGAAAAAGGAACGGAATTAGAAAAGGCAAAGGACAGGCCGCGTGATGACACGGCCTGTCCTGAAGTAAACGGACGATATACGTCGGTTGAATCCAAGTGGGCAGTAACCTTACTTGAGTTCGACGGATGCGCCGGCTTCCTCGAGCTTCTTTTTGATCTCGGCGGCTTCGTCTTTGGTGGCGGCTTCCTTGACAGCCTTGGGAGCGCCTTCGACGAGGTCTTTGGCTTCCTTGAGGCCGAGGCCGGTGATGGAACGAACTTCCTTAATGACGTTGATCTTCTTGTCTCCAGCGGAGGTGAGGATCACGTCGAATTCGTCCTTCTCAGCAGCAGCTTCGCCACCGCCAGCGGCGGGAGCAGCAGCGGCAACAGCCACGGGAGCAGCGGCGGAAACGCCCCACTTCTCCTCGAGGGTCTTGACGATGTCGGCAATTTCGAGAACCGACTGCTCGGAGAGCCAGTCGATAACTTGGTCTTTGGTGATGTCGCTCATGATATGATCTCCTGTCGCGGAATAGCGGCTTCAACCTGAAGCACGTTTAAGAGACGTATCCCCTATTCTGTGACGTTTGATTTCTTGGGCTTTCTTGGGCCCCGCGGATTCCCGCGACGCCGTTTGAAAATGGATTAAAATGTAAGTGGTGATGGAACTCAGTCTTCGCCGCCTTCGGCGCGGACCTTGGCTTGCAGCACACCGACGAAGTCGCTGGCCGGTGCGTTGAGCACTTGGACCAACATCGTGGCGGGCTTCGAGAGGAGGCCGAGGAGCTGGGCGCGGAGCGCGTCCAACGACGGCAGTTCGGCCAGGGCCTTGACGTCGTCCGTGCTCAGGGTCTTGCCCCCGAGCACCGCGGACTTCACTTCGACCTTCTTCTTCTCCTTGAAGAATTTGGTCAGAACCTTGGCTGCTCCCGGGGAATTGTCTCCACCGACGATGACCGCGGTGGGGCCGTTGAGGGCATCACCCAGATCGGGCAAACCCATGGTCTCGGCCGCAACCTTCAGGGAGGAGTTTTTGACGACGTGGAACTCGGCACCGTGTTCTTCCAACTGGGCACGCAATTCCGCGGTCTCGTCGACCGTGATACCGGTGTAATTGGTGAGGATGACGTAGTCCGACTTCTTGAGGTGCTCCTCAACTTCGGCGATAAGGTATTTCTTTTCGACTCTCATGGGATGCTTCCTCTTAGAATTGGTTGTATTCGGCAGACGCGATGCGGACGCTCGGGCTCATCGTGGCGGACAGGGACACATTCTTGATGTAGGCACCCTTGACGGAACCGGGGCGGGCTTTGCCGATGGCCTCGATGACGGCCTTGGCGTTCTCGACGATTTGATCCTCGGTGAAGGAACGCTTTCCGATGCCGACGCCGATGTTGGCGGTTTTGTCGACTTTGAACTCCACGCGACCCGCTTTGACCGCCTTGATGGCGCCGGCGATATCGTCGGTGACGGTGCCGCTCTTCGGGTTGGGCATCAGGCCCTTGGGACCGAGCACGCGGGCAATAGTGCGCACGGACTTCATGGCCTCGGGCGTGGCGATGGCGACGTCGAAGTCGAGCCAGCCCTCGTCCTTGATGCGCGCGACGAGGTCGTCACCGCCGACGAAATCGGCGCCAAACTGATCGTGATGGGTGCCTTTGAACACAGCAAGTTCCACCACGACCTGCTGGGCGGGGTGACCACGGATGTGATGCGCGACGCCAAGGTGCCGGTGTTCATGTCAC
>CAKZMS010000510.1 GCA_937128785.1 uncultured Opitutaceae bacterium
CTTCGTCCACTGGCCCGCCCAAGGTCTCGATGAAGGCCGCGACGTGGACATGATCACAAGCTATGTCGACGTTTTGCCAACCCTGATTTCGATGTGTGACGTCGCTGCACCTGAGAAGGTTAAGTTCGATGGCGTCGACATCAGCGAATTGATTCGTGGGACCGCTAAAGATTGGCCCGACCGGATCTTGGTGACGGACTCCCAGCGAGTGAAGGATCCGATCAAGTGGCGCAAGTCCGCCACGATGACGGACCGGTGGCGGTTGGTGAACGGCACGGAGCTATACGATATTAAAGGAGATCCGGGGCAGGAGCGGGATGTCGCTGCGGAATACCCGGCGGTGGTGGATTCGTTGCGCGCCGCGTACGATGCGTGGTGGGCGGACATCTCACCTTCCTTTGCCATCGATGAACGCATCGTGATTGGCCATCCGGCGGAAAACCCGACGCAGCTCACGGCGCATGATTGGCTCAATGACGACGATGGCCCCACGCCGTGGCATCAGTCGCACATTCGCGATGCCCTGCCCAGCAACGGTTGGTGGGCGGTGCGGGTGGCAGAATCCGGCCGCTATCGCGTCGCCCTGCGACGTTGGCCGTCCGACGTCAGCCAACCCTTGAGTGCCGCGCTGCCGGCTGGTGATCCCGTGCCGGGATTGAAGGCCTTCCGCGAGACCCCTGGTCGGGCCTTGGCGGTAACGGGTGCTCGGCTGAAAGTATCCGACCGGTCGTGGAAGAAATCAGTTTCCGCCCAAGCCGAGGAGGTTGTCTTCGAAATCGATTTGGAAGCCGGAGAGCATACGCTCCAAGGCATCTTCGAAACGGAGACCGAGGACCGCGCTGAAATCGGTTCCTACTACGCGGTGGTAGAGCTGCTTTGATCGGCAATGAGACGGTCGGGCTTCATACCCGACTCGAACGCGTGGGTTCTGAATGCTGGCACCTCCCCGGTGGACGATTGCCTTGTTTGCGCTACTCCAACGCAGTGGCGCGCCCGGCGGTTACGCCCTACCTCCACTCCGCCGTTTTAGCCGAGGGCGTTGACCTCGGTATTCATCCAGCAGGCTGGATCAATTGAATTTAGCTGCTCGAATCGGCGGTTACCGCGGTCTCGGTCAGTGACTGCATGGTGGTCCATCCACCGGGCTGATCGGTGATCGGTTTTAAGCACGGTTGCGTGTGTTTCCACCAACGTTGGGTGACGGGATCTTCGCCCATGGCGGCGTCATCTGCGGCGATATCGGTGCCGACATATTCCGTATAGGTGAATAGCCACAGCTCTTCGCCAAATTCGATGAGGAACGTCACCCAATAGCGCCGATTGCTCCGGGCCATCTGATCGACGACCCCCGGCCAGTTGGTTTGATGCAATGTGCGGTAACTCAGTTCGGCCGCGGGGTCCAATTGAGTGACCATGCCCATGCGTTGCACCGTGGTGTCATCGCGGGGCGAAGGGCAGGTCGGTCCGATGATGTTGATCGTCTCCATCGGCAACCAGTCACAGCCGTTTTCCGCGCGCGGATGGGGCTCGAGGTGATCGGACAGAATCTGAAACCACGGGTCGCGATTCACCTTGCCGGCCGCGATACGATCGTCGGTCCCGGCGAATTCCAGATAGGTGAACAACACGGTGCCGTCCGTCGTCTGGACGGAGTTGAGCGACACGTTGGCCATGCCCTCAGCATCCCAGTGCAGCCGGGTTTCGGCGGATGGCGGCACTTCGGTCAGATCGGCGACCGTGGACTCGTGGCCGGGTTTGACGCGGGAAACCAGACCGACGCGGCGGAAGCCTTCGGTCAGAAGTCGGTTCTCGTAGGGAGACATGTGAGGAAACGAGAGAAAATGGAGTGGGGATACGGGCGGAGGTGGAGATACCTCAACCGGTGAGGGTTACGGTGCCAGTCGAGCATAGACCAGGCCACGGTGACCATGTTCAGGTGGTTTAAACAATAAAGCGGGAAGCCGGCGGAATTCGGGCTGATGGGGCGTAATCAAACCGAGCTCTAACTCAGGCGATTTTTGCCGCTGTTCTCATCCTGATGCAAGGTAACCGGCCAACCGGGGAATTGGTTGGCGGGGTTGCCGTCGGCGGGATCGACGAGGAAGCGGAACGACTCGATGTGATAGGTTTTCGCGGCGGTATCGAACGTGATAAAGCCGAACCCGCTGCCTTTTTCGTGGGCCTTGTCGTAGCGGTTTGGAGCCTGGCCGACGACGGGATTGCCCACGGCGTAGACGTAGGCGTGGTTGCCGAAGGAGTCGATGAATTCACCGGTGTTGGCGAGGCCGTGGGCGGGGCGATTGACGTGGGGCATGCCCATCTCATCGGGACGCCACCAACGGGGATAGCCCGCCGAGATGGCCGGGGTGCAAAACGACCAGTTGGCATCGCGGGAGTGGGCCGTGCCGTATTGCACGAGCGTGGTGAGATGTTGGTCGCCGTTGATGTGCAGGGCCTTCGATTCGCGCAAAATATCGATGGCGCGGTTGCGGGCGGTCTGCGGCCAGGCACCGGAATCAAGGTCTCCCTTGAGGAAGCTATCGGGGCCGCCGTGATGGGTGGCCACCCCGGCGAAAACGGTTTGGGAAAGCACGGCCTTGAGCTGATGCCCGCGCCAATCCCGGGCCCAAGCCGCGAGGAATTTTTCCTGGCGTTCACCGAGTAGATCGAGGCCCGGTTTGTCCAGGGTGGTGCAATCGAAATCCAAATCGGTGACGTGATCCGCGCGGCCGGGTCCCGTATCCACATGTTCGGGACCGCTCTTCCATTGGCGATCCCCGAGGATGGCGAAACTCACCCCACCGTAGACCATGTCGCCGTAGTAGGCGCTGATGTCCTGCAGGACGGGCGTGGGGTCGTAGGGGTCGGGATGGTGGGCGACGTGGGTGCGATGCACGGCGTGGACCATGCGCGCGGGTTGGATGTAACCGCCCTTGGAGGAGGCGCCGCTGTCGCCGACATCCATGGGTTTGCCGCCTTCGCCCCAGATGTTCCCCTGGAAGACATCGTGGTCATCAGGTAGGACAATCGTGGGCTGATTGCGCATGGCGTAGCGGAAGGCCCAGCCGAACTGGTAATACTTGCGCAGGTAGTTGAGGATGGCGGGCGCGGCGGGCTCGCGGATGATGCCGAAGCCGCCATGGCTTTCGTAAATCTGATCACCCGAGAAGAGCACCAGATCGGGGTCCATTTGCTCGACGTTGTTGGCCACGGGTTCGTAAGGAAATCCGTAGTCGTTCTGACAGGTGAGGCCGGCCATGCGGAGGGGGCGTCCCGTGGGATTGGCGCGAACGGTGCCGTTCCATTCGTCGGGGACGATGGTGCCATCGCGTTGGCGTTCGCGGTAAATCAGCTTGTAGTGAGCGTCGCGCGACTCGTCCCAATTCGGAATTCTAAACGTTGCGACCCAGGCGTCGGGATCGAGTTTGGCACTGCCCAGATTTTCCCAGGAGCTGTCGCCGTCTCGTTTGACGTGCAGTTCGACGAGCTTGCTGTCGGCTTCCCCCATGGGCCCGGTGAGAGCGCTCATTTTCATGACAAAACCCTCGTCGGAACGGGAGTCGGAAAGGGAATACATCGACCAAAGCAGTGGGCCGAAACGATGCTCAGGTGAGACGGTGAAGGCATCGCCGGACATCGTCCAATTGGCGAAGCGATGACGCGAACCGGTGCCGGCGGGGGTTTTTCCGCCGCGTTCGCGTCCGGTGCCGCCGTAGTTGGAAACCAGCGACACGTTCCCCAATAGATTGGCGGCGGGAACCGTGGCGCTAACGTCCCCGATGATGGCGCGATCGGCGGTATTGAAAGCGGTGAGTCGCAGTTTTACCTGGTCACCGGCGGGACGGCCCTCGAGGACGAGGGAGATGCCGGAAAGGTTGATGTCGTCCGGCAGATCGCGGGCGCTATCGGCGACGCGCAGGGCGCCGGCGATGACCCCCGCCTTGATGCCGCGATTCACAAAACAGTTGCTGCGGTATTCGTTGAGTTCGCTCCGCACGCCGATGCGGAATCCGGCGCCGCCATTCCGGTTGCCGGACTCGATCTCATTGAGGTCCACCTCCATGGAAAATTTTCCGGCGGGATTGGTGATCTGGTGCGTAAGGGAGTGGATGTTGCGGTTGGGCCCCATGCTGAGGCACTCGGCGGCTCCGTTGAGGATGCGCCAATCCTCCATGGGATTGGCCCAGTATTCTCCGCCGAGCCATACCCGATCATAACTCTGGCTCCAGTCGATGGCGGGTCGGGGTTTGCCCTCCATGGCGGCGGCAAGGCCGCGATGCGGGGCGGAACCGAGTCCGACCAAGGTGCCGGCGGTGACAATTTTGAGCGCGGTGCGACGGGAGATGGCGTCGGAGGGGGAGGATGTTGGCTTCTTCACAGTGGGTTTGAGGAGGAAATTTAAGCAGGCTCGGATGCACCGGGCACAATCAACGGTCCGGTAAACGGAGTATTCCAATCTGAAAACGAGAGGATCGAAGGAGCCGGCGGGGGTAGGGCAAGCACGCGTCGCAGTGTGCTGCCGCCGAGGATCTGCTCAATCTCCCAGCGGGTCGGCTTCGCTATAGCGTTTAGCCCCGAATCGACCGATCGAGGCTCTGGGAAGCCTATGACGTTTTTGGTCCAGTCTCTTCCATCACCTCGCGCTTTTGATTCAGCATTTTGACCACTTCCTCTTGGGAAAGTGTTTCGGGAGGGGTGATGAGAGTGACCACCATGCCGCTGATCGAGGAGACGACCAAAGTCGGAATGATGGAACCGCCCCAGTAGGCGGTCCATTCGGGTTGGAGGCGGAAAGCGAGAGCGGTCAGAAAGGCGGTGACCAATGAGGCGATGGCGCCGCCGGAGTTGTAGCGGGGCCACAGGCGACCGAACACGGCGCACACTGCCATACCGGTGATGAACAGCGAGACCATGTCCCGGATGTAGCCGAGAATATTGTCGGCGGAGTAGGCCATTACGAGGGCGAGTCCGGTGGTGAGGGCCAGGCCCAGTCGCGAAAACAGCACGACGTTCTCGGCCTTAGGCAGACGTTTGAAGATGATTTCGAACACATCACGCACGGCGATGGTCACCCCGGCGATGGCGTCGGAACTCGCGCTCGACATCGTGGCTGAGAGGCCGGCCAGCAAAGTCATCACGCCGAGGGCCAGCGGCAGCATGGCGGTCGCCATGTAAGGGAAGGCGAGGTCGGCATTGGGCAGGTCGGGATTGTGGTGGTAAGCCGCCATGCCGATGATCGAAGGCAGCGCGGCGAAACTGATGGCGAGCACGGCCGAGAGGTAGAACGCCTTGCGAATATCGCCGACCGAGTTGCCGGAATAGATCCGTTGGCGGAACGAAGGCGTGGCCAGGATACTCACGGTTATCGTGATGATGAGCGAGATGCCCGCCAACATGGAAGGTCGCTCGGCCACTCCGCCTTGCGCCGCAAGCAAGGCATTGGTTTCGCGCAGCCCTTCAATGCCACCAATTGAGCGGAAGGCAAAGAAGGCGGTGAGGGTAAACCCGGTGAAAAGCACAACTGCCTGAATCGTGTCGGTCCAAACCACGGCGCGGTAACCGCCGATGGTGGAGTAGACCGCGAAGCCGAGGGCGACCAGGATGAGTGCATAGCCCAAATCGATCTGGGTCACGTATTGCAGATAGCGGCCGCCGCCCAGGATGTGGGCGCCGAGCCAGCCCACGCAGGCGAGGTAAGTAAAGACACCGACCAGCCGAGCCACCGCCTTGCTGCCCCCCACGTAGGACGAGAGTTCCTCGGCCATGGTCATGAAGCTGTGGCGGCGCTGCGGGGCGAACAGGATGGCGGTGAGGATGACGCCGATGAAGGAACCGATGCCGAAGAACGATCCCATCCAGCCGGCGGAGTAGCCCTTGCCGACGGACCCCATGGACGAACCAGTGCCGATGATGGTGGCGATGGTGGTGCCCAGCGTGAGGAACAAAGGCAGACTGCGACCACCGAGGAGGAATTCGTCCCCCGTCTGTTTTTTACGCGCGATCCATGCACCGACAACGGTGACCGCGACAAT
>CAKZMS010000511.1 GCA_937128785.1 uncultured Opitutaceae bacterium
AGAGCTTCAGACATGACTTCGGGACCGATATAGTCACCAGGAAGGACGGCAAATTTGAGCTTTGTCATAATGGAACGGGCAGCGTGTAGCTGTCTTCAGCCGAGTGGCAAGTCACCAGTGATCCGGAATACTTCTGCATTGCAGACGAGGTGAGTTTACCGCTGTCGTGAAGGGGAATGAAGGTGCACACCATCCCCTCTGGCATGATCCAGACCAATGCCTATCTCTTGGTTGACGAGTCCCGCAAGGAAGCGGTGCTCATCGATGCGCCCGGCGAGATCTGGGAAAAAATCGAACCGCTCTTGAGTGCGGTTGATGCCAAACTGACGGAGTTGTGGATCACCCATGGACACTGGGATCACACGCAGGGCGGCGCGGAGGTGGTTCGGCAAACGTCGGCCAAGGTGATCGCACATGCCGCGGATCGGACTCTGATTGAAACTCCCGAGATCATGGAAGGTTTCATGGGCGAGAAGCTCGGGCTGGAAGGGATCCGGGTGGACCAGTGGATCGATCAGGCGGACAAATTCAGGGCATTTGGTGAAGACGTGGAAGTGCGACACGTTCCCGGTCACTGCCCCGGAAATGTGATGTTTGTTTTTGCGGCCCGGAACCAAGCCTTTGTGGGGGATGCGATCTTTGCCGGCAGCATCGGTCGCACTGACCTGCCGGGGGGCTCATTCGAGCTGTTGGCCCAGTCGATCCGCGAACAGATCTATACCTTGCCGGACGAAACGGTGTTGCTGCCGGGGCACGGACCCACCACGCAGGTCGCAATTGAAAAACAGCACAATCCCCATGTCCCGGCCTGAAGATCCCGCATTCATGCAACGCGCCATCGCCCTGGCCCGAAAGGGGTGGGGAACCACGTCACCCAATCCGTTGGTCGGTTCGGTCATCGTCGAACGGGGCAAGGTTGTCGCCGAAGGCTGGCACGAAAAAGACGGCGATGCCCATGCCGAACGCATGGCGCTCGCGGCCCTCGGAAAAAAAACCGCCCGCTCCGCCACGCTCTACGTAACGCTTGAGCCCTGCTCAACCGCCGGACGAACGGGAGCCTGCTGCGATGCGATCATTGCGGCCAAGATCAAGCGGGTAGTGATTGGCGCCCAGGATCCCAACCCCGCCCATGCGGGCCGGGCGGTCAAAATTCTGGAAGATGCCGGCATCGAAGTGACGACGGGAGTCGAGGAAGATGAGTGTGAGGATCTCAACCTCATTTTTAACCACTGGATTACGCAGGGAGTTCCCTTGTTGGCGGCCAAAACGGCCAACACCTTGGACGGCAATATCGCGACCCGGAATGGTGACTCCAAGTGGATCACCAATCAGGCTTCCCGGACCGATGTTCATCGTTGGCGGCGACTGTTTCCAGCCATCGCCGTCGGGGCCATGACGGTATTGGAAGACAACCCCAAGCTCACGGCTCGTTGGCCGGAAGAAGAGGAGTGGTCGCCAGTGCGGTTTGTTTTTGATGGTCTATTGCGAACCGTGGTCGATCGCAATATGCCAAAACTCTACACCGACGAATTTCGCAATCGGACGATTGTGGTGACCACCCCGCACGGGGGCCTAGGTTACGTGCGCAAGCTGGAGGCGGCGGGGATCGAGGTTTGGGTAATTCCATCCGATTCCCAACGCGTGCCGTTCGGGGACTTCAAAAAGCGCTGTGCGGAAAGAGGATTGAGCGGGGTCTACGTCGAAGGCGGTGCCCGGTTAATCGGCAACCTGCTGCGGGAACAGGAACTGGATTACCTGTTCAACTACCGGGCTCCCGTTTTGTTTGCGGATCAGCGGGCTCGCAGCGGATTCACCGGACTTCGCACCGAAAAGATCCCGGATGCGGTTCGGCTGACCAATGTCCGCCATGCGAATTTTGGGGACGATCAGTTGCTGCGTGGTCAGGTGGTGTATCCGCCCAAGGTGCAGGTGGACGAAGCGAATTTCGCGTAATGACGGCGTTGCCTCCACTTTACCTGGCCTCCGGGAACTCCCATAAGGTTCGGGAACTTCAGGATCTGGCGGATCACGACGGTCTGTCCTTGCGCATTCACTCTGCCTTGGATTTGGGTGGCATGCCCGAAGTGGTGGAAGACACCGGCACCTTTGTAGGCAACGCGCGAAAGAAAGCTCACGCTCTTCACGTCGCCGCACCGGCCGGTAGTTGGGTGATGGCCGACGATAGCGGTATCTGCGTGGATGCCTTGAACGGAGCTCCGGGAGTGGAGTCGGCTTATTTTGCCGGCGCCGAGGGAGACGATGATGCCAATCTCCAAAAGCTGGTCGAGGTGATGCACGAGGTCCCGGCCGACGCCCGCGGAGCGCATTACGTCTGTGTCCTCTTGTTACTGACGGCGGATGGGGGGGCACAGGTTTTCGAGGGCTTTTGCCATGGGAGACTTCATCGCGTTCCTCGTGGTAGCGGCGGCTTCGGTTACGATCCGCTGTTTATCCCCGATGGTTATGAGGATACGTTTGGCATACTGTCCCTGGAGACAAAACAGGAACTGAGCCATCGGGCCGCGGCCTGGCGGCGTTTCAGTTCGTGGGCGGCCGCGAAGGCGGGTTAGGACTCTTCGGGGAAGTCGAAGGAATCCACGAGTATCTCAAAATCACGTCCCAGTTGGGGAATCATCACCGTGTCACACTCGAGGGTAAATATGATGAGGGGACCGTTGGACAGATCGCAGAAAATCTGGAGAACCGACCGAACGGGATCCTCCGGTTCCTCGCCACTGTAGCGGTATTCCAGCACACGGGTGCGACCGCCAAGGATACGGAGCACGTTGGCGTTCGCGGCGGAATCGTCGTTGGTAACCAGACGGGCATTGGGAGCGCCACCAAGGGAGCCGAGATAGGCGTTCCATGAAGGAGTGTCCAGATCGCGCAGAAAGCTACTGTTACGGACGGCGGTCACTCCCACTACGGCGGTGGGGTTAAATTTGTGAACCAGCTCAAACCCGTATCGGCCCGAAGGCTCCTCGGCGCTCACGAAGGCTTCCATGGCCTCCACCGGAATCTGCAGGGTCACGGTCGGGCTGGCCAACACAAGGTTGCGCACCGGCATCTCGTCCCAAACCGCCATCCGGTCGCTAAGTCGAAAAGCGACCTGG
>CAKZMS010000512.1 GCA_937128785.1 uncultured Opitutaceae bacterium
TGCGCGCGGTGATCGAGTGGTTGGGATCCGACTACTTCACTCCGGGTGAGCATCACGCGTGTGGCATGCTGCACCACAGCTTGTTGGACGGGGGCGATCCTTACAAAGTGTTGGCGGATTTCCGCAGTTACAGCGACGCGCAACTCGAGGTCGATAAAGCTTACCTCGACCCGAAGCGCTGGGCCAAGATGGCGATCCTCAACACCGCCAAGGTCGGCAAGTTCTCCAGTGACCGGACGATCACGGAATATGCCGAGGACATTTGGAAGCTACCGCCCGTGCCTATCCAATAACCGCTTTTTTCGGATTTCGCCGCCGTGAACTCTCCAGGGGTCACGGCGGTTTTTTGTCCCTCCTTCTCCTTATCTAGAATGAGTCAATATCTGATCATTGCGGATGCCGCGACTGAGACCGAGCTCTACGAGGGCGGGATGAACACGGTGCGGGAGCTCTGCAATCTCTGTGGAGATGATGCTCCGGGGTTGTTTGAGGACCACGATCTTTTCGGATTTGACCATTCGGAATCCTACGACCCGAAGAACGACGGGGTGCACATTTATTTTCCGCCCAAGTCCGAGGTTCTGGCCGACTTGGATATATTGCTGACTCGCCTGCAGCGCGCCCCGGCTGACGAACGGGTCGGAGCGCTTCTCCCGGTTGATCACATCAGGATCTTCAAACAGTTGAGGGCCAAGGTTGCGGATCTTCCGGAGGGCAGGGTCACGAGTTACGTCTGGTTTTGAACGTGCACCGCCAGCGAAACCCGAATTGCCGTTTGAGGATTGGACAAAGTCCCGGGGTGTAGCAGCGTGAGGGCATGTCCATGCCCTACCTGCCCAACCCCAATCGCTATGCCCATATCCCCTACGAACGCTGTGGCCGAAGTGGTCTGAAGTTGCCGCGTCTCTCGCTGGGACTCTGGCATAATTTTGGTGGGGTGGATGTGTTCGAGAACGGCCGCACCATGTGTCGGGCCGCTTTTGACATGGGCATCACCCACTTCGATCTCGCCAACAACTACGGGCCACCTCCGGGCTCCGCGGAAGAGAACTTCGGCAAGATCATGGACCTGGACTTAGGCCCTCATCGCGACGAGCTGGTGATCTCCACCAAGGCGGGGTATCACATGTGGGACGGACCCTACGGAGAGTGGGGCTCGCGCAAGTATATGCTGTCCAGTCTGGATCAAAGTCTCGAGCGCATGGGCCTGGAGTATGTTGATATTTTCTACTCCCACCGCCCGGACCCGGATACGCCCTTGGAGGAAACCATGGGCGCTCTCGCCACCGCCGTCCATGGGGGCAAGGCACTCTATGCCGGGGTTTCCAACTATCCGGCTGACATGACGCGGGAAGCCCATGCGATGCTGGACGACATGGGGGTGCCGTTGCTGATTCACCAACCTCGCTACAATCTACTGGATCGCGAGGTGGAGCCGGAGCTTCTGCCGGCGCTGACGGAGCTGGGCATCGGATGTATCCCGTTTTCGCCCCTCGCCCAAGGGCAACTCACGCCGCGATACCTGAAGTCGATTCCCGCAGATTCCCGGGCCGCGAGTGACAGTATTTTCCTCGATGCCGATAGCGTGAAAGCCAATCACTCTAAAATCGTGGCCCTCGCCGAGATCGCCGAACAACGCGGCCAGACCCTCGCCCAGATGGCGCTGACGTGGGTGCTGCGCCAACCCGCCGTCACGACCGTATTGATCGGAGCCAGTAGCGTGGAACAGATCGAAGAAAACGTCGCGTGTGCATCGGCCGCTGGTTTTAGCGATGACGAACTGAAGGCCATCGACGCCGCCTGTGCCTGATCGGTTTCAGTTGATTCGTTTCACCGCGTAGTTCGGGGCTTCGAATTGGAAGCCGAAGCTTTGGTAGGTCGGAATGGCGGGGTTCTCGTCCTCCGAGCTGGTGCAGATCACGAGTTTCTCGGCGCCGACTTCCGTGAAGGCATGCGCGACGATGTGGTGTAGCAGGGTGGTGCAGACCCGTTGGCGGCGAAAATCCGGATCCGTCGCTACATTCTGAAAACGACCGATCTGATTCTGTTCATCAAAGAACAGTCCCATGTTTCCGGCCAGTTGATCGCCTCTAAACGCTCCCCACCAATGACCCCGGGCTTCCGCGGCGAGTTGGCGATCCTCTTTCAGCTGATTGCGGCGAAATACCCCGCCATCCTCCGGGTATTTGAAGTCGATCCGATCGACCCGGATCTGCTGCTCCAGCACCTGTTGCCATTCCGCGTCCGTGCTGATCGGACGCACTGTCAGCTCGGGATTGATGACCGTGTCCCGGGGCGGGCTTTGCAACGAGAGGGCGATGCCATGGCTGGGACTGAATCCGGCGCTTAAAAACTCCGAGATGTCACCCTCGCGCGGTTCGTCCCACCCGAACACCTGGTGATTCAAGGAGGCGCCGAAGGCGTTTTCATGCACTTCCAACCATCGGGCGAGATCACCGGGACGGGGTGCTCGCTGGAATAGCACGAAGTTGCCGAACCAAAAGGTGGGGTTTTTCGGAGTGCGCACCACCCAGTGATCGGCATGTTCTTCGATGGCTCCTTCGTGCCGGTGAAAGATGAAATCGGTGCGATTGGCGACGTTGGTGGGGACATTCATGGAGCCAGTTGATTAACGACCCGAGTGTTGCCCGCGCCAAGCTCGGACGTCGCCCCAGAATGGTTTCGCCGTGGCGATGTGGGCCTGCCAGCGTGGCAGATATGAGCAGCTCACATGCGGTGCCGTTGATTCATATCACCGATCTTTATCATCCGGCGCAGGATCCGGATGATCAGTTTGATCTGGCCACGGCGGTCGCCTTGCCGGAGCTCGAACTCAAGGCGGTGTTGTTCGATGTGACCCGCAAATTTTTAGTCGCGGCCCCGGAAGGCTGGGATGTGGAGCGCCAACCCGGTGAGGCGATTGTCGCGGGCGTCGAAACCCTGACCGGAAGGGCGATTCCCCGGGCCGTCGGCCCCCGGGATCCGCTGGGCTCGATGACGGATGATGCCTCCGATCGACCCGAATCAGAGCAAGGTGCGATCGCGTTGTTATTGCAGGTCCTGGCGGAATCATCCGAGCCGGTGGCTATTTCGATTGTCGGTTCGGTCCGCATTTTGGCGGCGGCGGTTTTACGGGCTCCGGAAATGGTCCGGGAACGCGTTTCCGCCGTATGGGTCAACGCCGGTTCCACCACTCACGGCGAGTTGGAATGGAATGTTATGCTCGATCCGATGGCGTTTCGTATTTTGTGGGGCTCGGGATTGTCGATTCACTGGTTCCCCTGTGCCACCGAAGCCGGGGCGTTTGATCCTGAGCCCGAGCGCGGCACGCATTGGTCGGCCACGCACGCTGAGCTGTTGCGGGATGTGTCACCCTCGTGGCGGGGCTGGTTTGGCTATGGTCTGAGCGGGTCCGCGCGCGAGGATTTACCGGAAGCCATGGCGGACCTGAGAGGCGGGGAGGTTTGGGAAAAACTGGATGTTGAGCGACGTAGCATGTGGTCAACCGCGTCGCTCGCCATGGCAGCGGGTCGAGTGCTGGCGCAAACGCCATCCGGCTGGCGGTTCGCCGCGGAGCGAGCGGCGCACGAGGCCGACTGGGAGCAGTGGCCTTGGCGACTCGATGCGATCAGCGCGCAGCCCCGCCCGGATGCTCATGTGGAGTGGGCGACCACGGAACCACCTTCGCGTCACCAGCTTTTCGGGCGGAAGGCGGGCCGGGGCTATGGTCGAGCCATGACCGAGGCCCTCAATGCTCTCCTGGTATCGGAGCTACCGTAACGTCACCGGATTGATGCGCGCGTGACTTGCAGTCAGTGGGAGATGAGTTGGAATCTAATTATGAGTGAAAAGCCTGCCGAACTCACCCGCCGTGCCATGATGGGCCGTTTGGCCGGACTGCTGGCGGTGGGGGCCTGGCCGGGCGCGGTGTTGGCGGCGGACCGGCGCTCGACTCAGAAAGTGGGCCGGATTCGTTTTGTGGTCACCAATGATTACCACCACGAGGAAGCGGCTTGTGATCCGTGGATGCGGGCGCTGTTTCTGCAGGTCGCCGAAACGGAAGGCGCGGAATTCTGTTTTGGTCTGGGTGATCTCGCCAATAGCGGGAAGCGGCAGAGCCTTGAATCTATCCGGGATTTATCGGGCTTGGCGGACATGCCCTTTTACCCGACTCCGGGTAATCACGACTTGGACTTATCGCCGGTGGATGGACTTTACGCCGAGGTATTTCCCGGCCGGCGGAACTACACGTTCACGCAGAACGGTTGGCAGTTCGTGGTCGTCGATTCCACCGAGGGCGACAAGTGGAAGGACGTCACAATTTCCGAGGACACCCTGGCGTGGCTGGATGAAACCATGCCGACGCTCGATCCGTTTGCTCCCACGGTGCTGGCCACCCACTTCCCGTTGGCGGCCCAGGTTCGGATGTGTCCGCTCAACGCGGAAAGCCTGCTCGCCAAGTTTGTCGGTCACAATCTGGTCGGGACCTTCGGCGGGCATTTTCACGGCCAGACGGAAAACCGGCGCGGGCGCGCGACCTTGGTCACCAACGTGTGTGTGGCGCGCGTGCGTGGTAACCACGACGATTCCGATTTCAAAGGCTATTGGGTCTGCGACGGCGAACCGGATGGCACGTTGACCCGGAGATTTGTGGAGTTTGCCGGGGTGTAGTTTGAGGTAGGGCCGTGCTTGAGCCGGCACTCAGAAACGCCGGTTGAAGCCCGGCGCTACGTTGCCCCAAAGGCGAAAGCGTCGCCCCCGCCGAATTTCATCCGGTTTCCGTACCCACCGCCGC